>JAEZIL010000193.1 GCA_023436685.1 Bacteroidota bacterium
GTCCAGTGCATCTTCAAAATTCAACAATATCCTGTTGCGTAGTGTAATTGCCTCCGGGGTAGATTTCATTGGATAGGCATACCGCTCAATATTTTTATTGCCAAAGAAGTTACTGGTACAACCCGTAGCTATCACTAGGTAATCATAGGCAAAGTGTTCATCATCTGTCACCACAATATTGTTGCCGGTATCTACTTGTAGCACTTTTGCCACACGCACATGCACATTCTTCTTGCGTTGAAACACTTTACGCAACGGGAACGATATAGAGCTGGGCTCCAGGCGTGCAGTAGCTACCTGGTAAAACAAGGGTTGAAACTGGTGGAAATTATACTGGTCTATTAAAGTGATATCATACTCACTATTCTTTATTCTACGGGCCAATTGAAGGCCGGCAAAACCCGCGCCTAAGATCACTACTTTCTTCTTGTTGCTCATAGGTACATCAAATTTTTGCAGTATAAAATTACGTACACTTGTTCAACACTATTTGAATTACATTTACCAACTTAACGCTTAGCAATACGTACATAATGAGTCTTTATGAACAAGTGCATGCAACTATTGCATCGCTTAAAGAAACAGTTAAAACCGTACCCGAAATTGGCATTATATTGGGTAGTGGCCTGGGCAACCTGGCAGAAATGGTAAAAGTGGAAGCAGAACTACCTTATACTGAGATACTTAACTTTCCACATTCTACAGTTGAAGGCCATACGGGAAAATTGATATTTGGCACTATGGCGGGTAAGCAGGTGGTAATGATGGCCGGCCGTTTTCACTACTACGAAGGCTACGATATGCAACAGGTTACTTTCCCGGTTCGGGTAATGAAAGCTATGGGTATACACACGCTCATTGTATCGAACGCGGCAGGGGGCATGAAGCAGGGCTTTGCCATTGGTGATATTATGCTGATAAATGACCATATAAATCTATTTCCTGAACATCCTTTACGTGGGCCCAACGACGAGCGTTTTGGTGTGCGCTTCCCCGATATGATGGAGCCATATAGTTTGAAATTGCTGCAACTGGCCAAAAACATTGCTGCCGGGCAAAGCCTTCAGGTGCACGAAGGCGTGTATGCGGGTTTATCGGGTCCTACATTTGAAACCAGGGCCGAATATAAATGGCTGAGTGTTATTGGGGCCGATGCTGTAGGAATGAGCACCGTACCCGAAGTGATAGTAGCGAAGCATGATGGGTTGCAGGTGTTTGCGGCAAGCATCATTACCGATGTTTGCATAAACGGGCATATAGAACCTGTTAGCCACCAGCTGGTACTGGAAGCTGCCAATGCCGCAGCGCCTAAACTGGCAAAACTGGTGCATGCGCTTGTGGAAAGGATATAGGCTATTGCCTTAACTTTGCCGCGCAGTATATATAATATTATCGTTTTGAGGTATCGTAGTTATGAGGTCCTGGGGCTTCTCTTTTTGGTTTTGTGCATCAGCACAGGGGCTTTTGCGCAGGTACAACAGCCGGGCGACCCGCTGATGCTGAACAATGCACCCCAGCGCGATACCAACAGTAATAAAAGCAACACTGCCGACTGGCAAAACTACAGTGCACGTATATCTTACCGCCAGCTATATTCTGAAAAGATATACACGCCAGATACAGGCCTGCACCTATTTCACCGCAGGCCATTTAGCCAACCCTGGTACCGCGACCTTGGTAACTTAGGTTCGCCCACACGCAGCTTATTGTTTATGCCCGAGCATAGGCTGGGGCCCTCGCTGGGGTATCGTGTTTTCGATGTATACCGCTATAATGTAGATAGTTTGATGTACTATAATACCAACAGGCCCTATTCGTCTTTTATATTCCAACTGGGCAGCAAGCTGGAACAGAATGCCGAGATATTTCATACGCAGAATATTCAGCCCAATTGGAACTTTGCCATTCAGTACAGGAAAATAACATCGCCGGGTTTTTACCAGATACAGCGTACCAACGATGATAATGGCAATATCAGTACCAACTATCAAAGCAAAAACCAGCACTATAACCTTTATGCAGGAGTAGTATATAATAAGCAGCAGCAAGATGAAAATGGCGGCATCTTAGCAGATAGCCTATTGTCTTTCTCTGACTATACCGACCGGAGAACCATACCCGTACGTTTTGAGAACACTACTTTTGGTAATATCGGAAGCAACAGGCGCTCGTCGGTAACTAATGCCCTGCGCGAAGTAAGTGTATTGCTAAACCACAGCTATACATTTGGCAGAACGGATACACTTTATAATGAAGATTCTACATCTTTCCGTACCGAATTGACACCTCGTTTTGGTATTAGCCACAGGTTGCAAATAACAGGCGAAAAACATACGTATAAAGATTACCGCCCCGACTCTTTGCGTTATGTTGATTTCTTTAACTATAATTTCAGGCTGAATGGCGAAGACACCGTATCTGTAGTGCAGAAATGGTTTATGATCGATAACCGCTTTTTACTGAATGGTTTTGTAGGAAAGCGCGAAAATCCGTTATCATTCAATGCAGGCCTTGGTACACGCTACGATAATTTCAATACCGAATACGCTACTGGCAACAATACGAATGGAACTTTCAGCACCTACCTTACCGGCGAAATAAAAAAAGAAGCACTGGATACAGGCAGGGGCCAATGGGAGTACAAAGCCAATGCGTTGTTCTATGTAACAGGTGAAGCTATTGGTAGCTCACAAATAAACGGCGAAATAGGAAAGGGTATAGGTAATACATTTGGCACTATAGTGGCCGGTGCAAAACAAAGCATCAACCATGCACCCTATGCATACCGCTACTATCAAAATGCCTTCGACACTATAACTGCTTCCTTCGATAAAGAAAGTGTTACGCAGCTTTATGCACGTGTTGATGCAGACCGGTTAAAGCTCTCCATAGGCTTCAGCAACTATCTTGTGGCCAATTACATATATCTTAACGAGCAGCAACTGCCTGCACAGTTTGGCTCTGCTTTTAATATAAGCCAGCTTACCCTGCGCAAGGTATTTACATGGCGTAGCGTAGTGTTTGATAATGAAGTAGCCCTTCAGCAACTGGCCGGCGACGCACCCATAAACGTACCGCAGCTAATGGGAAGGCACCAGTTAAGCCTGGAGCGGTATATTTTTAAACATGCCCTTAAAATAGCTACCGGTGTAGAGGTAAGGTATCATAGCAACTATAAGCCTTCAGCTTATTCGCCGTTCTTCAATCGTTTCTACTATCAAAGCGTATATACAATAAGCAATACACCAGAGGCTACTGTCTTTTTCAACTTTAAGGTTAAACGCTTCCGTGCCTACCTTATGTTCGACCAGTTGCAGCAATTTATTGTACGCAATACTATTACTGCGCCTGGGTATCCCGCGCAGGACTTTATGATTCGTTTTGGCTTTAATTGGGTGATGATCAACTAAATAGCAGCCATAAAAGCTACATTTTACTGAAATATGGAAAAGCCGCCAATATTCTTAAATTTGCGGCACGAGAAACTAATATGGAAGACCTTAAACAAACGCTTAAACAACAAATAATTGATGCCCTGAATCTGCAAGGCATGAAACCTGAAGATATTGATGATAACGCACCGTTGTTTGGCGAAGGCCTGGGGCTGGATAGCATCGACTCTTTAGAACTAATGGTGCTTATGGAGCGCAATTACGGCATTAAAATAGAAGATGCCCGTGAAGGCCGTAAAGTGCTGGAATCAGTACAGTCCATGGCCGATTACATACAGGTACACCGTAAAATATAACAGCAGTTGCTATGGCGGAAAAAGTAGTCATCACAGCAACAGGCATTATTTCCGCTTTGGGTTATGGTGTACAGGCAAACCTGCAGGCCTTAAAAGATGGCAGTAGCGGTATTGGTAAGATACGGTACCTTGAAACCGTGCATGCCAACGATTTTTTAATAGGTGAAGTAAAACAATCGGATGCAGAGCTGATAGGTATGC
Organism: Bacteroidota bacterium; assembly: GCA_023436685.1. GTDB lineage: Bacteria > Bacteroidota > Bacteroidia > Chitinophagales > Chitinophagaceae > Polluticoccus. The sequence continues at coordinate 3,950 of JAEZIL010000193.1, forward strand.
TGGGCCTGGATGCGGATAATGCATTTACCCGTACTACTTTGCTTGCCTTTGCAGCCTTTAAAGAAGTGCTGAATGCCATAGATATTTCCCTGCTGCGTAATGAACCCTTTGCTTTCATTAATGCGAATACCGTAGGGGGTATGTGCAGTATTGAGAATATGTATCTCGATTTCTTATCGGGGAACCCAGCCCCTGAGCATGTAAAATATATCGATACGCTGGATTGCGCTGAAAGTACATTGAATATTGTAAAGCATTTCGGCTTGCAGCCAATTATGGCTACCATTAGCACTGCCTGCTCATCCTCAGCCAACTCCCTGATATTGGGGGCACGTATGATAAAGCAGGGATTGGTAAAACGCGCTATTTGCGGTGGTTGCGATGCTATGAGCCGCTACACCTTAAATGGTTTCAATACACTTAAAAATATAGATAAAAGCTTTTGCCGGCCCTTCGATCAAAACCGCATGGGCCTGAACCTTGGCGAAGGGGCAGGATATCTTTTGCTGGAAAGCGAAAGTGCTGCCCGGGAAAGGGGCGCAACCATTATTGCCGAACTATCGGGTTATAGTAATACTAACGATGCGTATCATCCTACCGCGCCTGCGCCCGATGGCTCTGGGGCAGTACGTACTATGAAGGAGGCGTTAGATAAAGCAGGCTTGCAGCCCTCAGATATAGGCTATATAAATGCGCATGGTACAGCCACACAAAACAACGATAGCGCTGAAGGAAAGGCTATAGAACAATTGTTTGCAGGCAGTGTGCCCGCATTCAGTTCTACCAAGCCATTTACAGGCCATACATTAGCAGCCGCAGGCTCTATAGAAGCGATATTTACCATACTTGCATTGCAGCACCATATAACACTGCCTAACCTGAACTTTGAAACACCTATGGAAGAATTGAGTATAAGGCCGGCAACCCAATTGTTAACCAACAATGCACAACATGCACTAAGCAACTCCTTTGGCTTTGGCGGTAGCAATGTTTCACTCGTATTTAGCAAGGCATGATGCGGCAACCATTATACATACTTTCAGCAAGTGCAATATCTCCGCAACAAAGCTTTGATGGAGCAGGATTTTTAGATCCGGTTTTGGAGAGCGGTAATAACCGGCTCCATGTTACCGATCCCGATTATTCAAAATTTATCAGCCCTGTAGCTATACGGCGCATGAGCCGTGTTATAAAAATGGGTATCAGTGGGGGCATGCGTGCCTTACAACTGGCAAACATAACTCAGCCGCATGCTATTATAGTAGGTACCGGCCGTGGCAGTGTAACCGATACCGAGCGTTTCCTGAGCGATATGATAGCCATGAAGGAAGAAGCTTTGAACCCTACTTATTTTATACAAAGCACATACAATACTATAAATGGCTGGCTGGCCATGCAAACGAAGTGTACAGGCTATAATCAAACCTATGTGCACCGCGGTTTTTCGTTCGAACTATGCCTGCTTGATGCACAATTGATGTTGGCTGATAGCGAAGATAAAACCAATATACTGTTAGGTTGCTTCGACGAACTATCGCCAGACTACTATATTGTAAAGAATAACATTGGTTACTGGAAAAAAGAACAAATAAATAGCAAGGAGCTATTGCAGCACAATAACACCGAAGGGTCTATTGGTGGCGAAGGAGTATCGTTTTTTACAGTTAGTAATAGCAGCGAGGGTGCCAGGTGTAGCATAGAATATATGAACATGCTGCAGCAGCCCGATATGGATAATATACAGGATGCCATATCAGAAGCGTTGGCCCAAAACAACCTTGAGGCTGCCGATATAGATGTATTGCTATGTGGCAAAAGTGGCGATAGCCGCTATGAATGGGTGTACGATACCATTTCGCCAATGTTTGGTAATGCTACAAGCGTTGCTGCCTTTAAACACGTGACCGGCGAATACGATACCGCCAGCGGTTTTGCAGTTTGGCTGTCCGATTATCTCTTCAGCAGGCAGCAAATACCATCCGCACTGGTTCTTCATGAAGGCACGAATAAAAGTATTGATTACATACTGGTGGTAAACCATCATATATTGGGTACAGCTAGCGTATTGTTGCTAAAGCGGCTATAAAATAAGCCCGGAATACCAGGCCTATTTAGCAAAAAGCATTCTGTAGTCTACCCGCACCTTACCGTTGCTTATATCATCCAGCTTCTTTTTCATCAGGCGCTTTTTTAGCGATGGTAAATAGTCTATAAACAGCTTACCGTCAATATGATCGTACTCGTGTTGTATAACCCGGGCTGTGATACCATGAAATTCTTTTTCATGTTCCATAAAGTTCTCGTCCATATATCGCAGCTTTACTTTAGCGGGGCGCTGTATGTCCTCCCGTATTTTAGGTATACTCAGGCAACCTTCGTTATAAGCCCATTTTTCGCCTGTCTCTTCTATAACATGCGCATTAATGAAAACTTGTTTCACAGGCTGTTCATTGGGATAGGTTTTTTTGTCTTCGTCGTCAAAGCCATCAACAATTTGTATCGTATCAATTACAAAAAGGCGTATTGGGCGGTTAACCTGCGGCGCTGCAATACCCACTCCATTACTGTGGTACATGGTGTCCCACATATCGGCTATCAGTTTGTTCAGTTCAGGGTATTCGGGTGTAATATCTTCACATACTTTACGCAAAACAGGATGTCCGTAAGCTACAATTGGCAATACCATTCTTATATATATTTATTATTCAGGCAACAAAAGTACGAATTAGCGCTGGTTTTCAAGATATTCCTGTAGCATAATAACCGCGCTCACTGCATCTATCAACTCTTTACGCTCACGATCCTTTTTCCTCAGCCCCATTTGTGCTATGGCCTGCGATGCCATACGTGAGGTCATACGCTCATCTACTTTTTCTATCGGCAGTGTTGAGAATACGTTTTTGAACTTACCTATAAATTTCTCTACCAGAGGTGTGGCATCGGTAGGGCTATCGTCCATATTTAGCGGGTAGCCAATTAGTACCAGTTCCACAGGTTCTGTGGCCATGTACTTTTTCAGGTAGCCTATCAGCTCGCCTGTATCTACTGTATCCAGTGCAGTAGCAATTATCTGTATAGGGTCGGTAACGGCTATACCGGTGCGTTTCTTGCCATAGTCCAGTGCCAGTATCCTTGCCATTACCTGCGCAGGCTTTTAATTATCACAGTACCCATACGTCGCATTATATCTGCTTCCGATTGTTTTAGTTCCAGGTGTTTTTTTATCAATGCATTCATCCTAAGCATATCTGTTTCCTGTCCTACCATCTCCAATACTTTTGCCTGTACCAGTTTCAGTTTTTTTAGTTCAAAGTATACCAATGTACTTTCTACTTCGTTCACATAGTTCAGATCACCATTCAGGGTTTCTATACCATAGTTTTCCTTCCATTTAGGGCTTATGTCGGTATTGGCCTGCAATAATGTAGCTACTTTTAGTTGCACAGCTTTATCGGGCAGGTTGGTAAAGTAAGCAGTAGTGGGG
>JAEZIL010000092.1 GCA_023436685.1 Bacteroidota bacterium
ATAGCCAACCCTATACCGGTGCCTTCGTAATCTTGCCTGGAATGGAGGCGTTGAAATATGGTAAATATTTTATCGAGGTATTTCTCATCAAACCCAATACCATTATCAACAATTTTAATGCGGCAATATTTGCCATTATCTGCTACCGGACTGTCAAAAGACTTTTCTTTGATTCTCTCGGCTGTAATATCAATGATAGGTTTTCTATCCTTATGAGTAAACTTAAGTGCGTTACTAATTATGTTTTGAAATACTTGCCGCATTTGCCCCGGCACAGCATCTATCTTAGGGAATTCAGGTACATTTATTATGGCTTCTTTTTCATTAATGGCCAATTCAAGGTCAGATAGGATATCTTCAATTATTAAATTCAAATTTACCGGTTCGAACAAACTGGAGACCGATAATCGCGAGAAACCTAGCAAGTCGTTAATTAATTTCGTCATGCGCGATGAGGAACTAATAATACGCTCAAGATAGTCGGCCCCTCCATTCCATTCAGATAAATACCTATCTTTCAATATATTGCTGAATAGGTGAATTTTTCTTAGGGGTTCCTTAAGATCGTGAGAGGCAACAGAAGCGAATTGTTGAAGATCATGGTTACTTGTTTCAAGAGCTTTGTTGGTTTCTTGCAGTTCCAATGTACGCTCTTGTACCATTCGCTCCATTGTTTCTGTAGCTGTTTTCTGCTCGTGTATATCAGTATAGGTTCCTACCCACATAACTACATTACCTTGTTCATCTTTCTTGGCATTTGCCCTTAATAAGTGCCATCTATATTGCCCATCTTTACGTTTTAGCTTTACTTCAATCGAGAAATCATGACTATCCTTTTTAGCTTTTTCCCATTGTTCGTCAATAGATAGTAACTGCTCCTCACTTATATACTTATTTAAATCAAGTTCACCCGAAGCTGCGCCTGTATAGTTTTCAAAGTTTTTATTTACAAAATTTATTTTACCCGATGGGTCTGCCGTCCACACAATTAGCGGTATTGCCTCAGCCAGAAACTGGCGTTGTTCAATATTTTTCACTACTTCTTTCTCAGCTTCACGCAATGACGTAATATCCATCATTGATCCTAACATGCGGTATGGAATATCGTTATCATCAAGCAGAATATAACTTCTGTTTAGTACGATAGCATAGTTCCCATCAGCTTTAGCAAAAGAGTATTCAGATGACCACTGCCTTTTGCCTTTATTTATATCATTGTAAATTCCTTTCTTTATTTTATTTTGCTCATCAGGGTGTATGTTATCAAAGAAAAAGTCAATATTGTATTGATTGTTGTTAGGATAACCAAACTTATTATAAAAGGCATCGCTCCACCAGATGGTATTATTTACCATGTCCCAATCCCATAGAGCATCGTTAGTAGCCATTGAAATCAATCTGAACCGATCGTCACTTTCTGTAAGCTTTCTTGTTCGCTCCGCAATTATATTTTCTAGCTCGTTGTTTAGGTCTTTTAACTTGTTTTTGGTGATGTTAAGTTCATTATAGCTGTTACGTATTCTGTCTTCAGCTTCTTTTTTCTCAGTAATGTCTTTATAGGTAACTGCAAGGCCATTGGCGGTTTTAGCTGCCGTAACCTCATGCCACAACGTTTCACCATTAAAAGGTTGGCTGATTGTTGTTTTGACGGGTTTTCCGCTTTGTAATGTATGCAGATATTTCTTCAATAAGCCATTTTGTTCAATGCCAGGTACTACATCTTTTAAAGACCTGTTGACAAGATCCGTTCCATACATTTTTTCAGCAGCATGATTGGCCGCATTTATCCTGAAGTCTGTGGTTTGGCCCTGACTATCGCGAATAGGTTTTAATGAAAATATAATATCCTGTGTTGCATTAAATACAGCAGCAATAATATTGCCCAGTTCTTTAGCTTGAGTAACATCAATAAATGAAATTACTATACCATCAATTATTTTGCCTTGCTTTATATATGGTAGTATTCTTAATAGGGTAGTACGGTCTTGATTGACAGTTACTTCTTTTTCTACCATTTTTCCCGTTTTCAACACATCATCAAGGTCTTCCTGGAGATTAATGTTCAGGTTGTTGGATATATGACTAAATGGGCGGCCTATATCGCTTTCAATCAGGTTTATAAATTTTACTGAAGCAGGATTATATTTTCTAATTTTAAGATGTTTATCTAAAAAAACCTGGCCGATATCCGTATTGGCAAAATAGTTGTTAAGGTCATCATTTAGCTCTATTAACTCAGCGATTTTTATCTGGTGCTCTGCATTAAGTGTGTGTAACTCTTCGTTTATTGATTGTAATTCTTCGTTTGAGCTTTGCAACTCTTCATTTGCAGACAATAACTCTTCATTTGAACTCTGCAACTCTTCATTTGCGGTTTCTGCATCTTCTACAGCTGTTTGTAACTGTAGTCGTGCTTCCTTCAGTTCATTTTCCAGTTCATTTATCAATTCAGCATGGGCACCATCACCCATTTCGCCCTGAATTATTGTATGGCCAATATTGTCTTTACCAAGCATTATCAGTGTCAAGCCATTATGAGCAGGTTTAACAGTAATTGTATGCTTGTTATTTTTTCCATCCTTGCTTACAATTATATTGCTTACAGATACTTTGCCTCTACTTTTCCAGCTTTTCCTTATTGTACTATTTAATGTTGCTGATAATGATGGTTCAACCATTTTCAGAACATTTAGATTCGTAACATTATCAGCTAGCGATAAGTAGCTGCGAAAATCACCTGTAGCTTCCTTGATATCAAATTGTTTGTCAATGTAAAAGGCAGCATAATTATGGTTCTCAAGCAAAGCGCGTCTAAAATCCTCTTCAAGATTTTGGTCCTTTTCTACCTGTTTAATGTTCTCGTATAAATTATAGTCACCTGCATAGCTGGTATGCTCTGTAAGTTTTTTGATTGGATTTAAGCTTGTACCTGCAATTTTTTTAAAAATCTTCCAACGCTTATTTATTTCTTCCATCAAATCCGATTGTGAAGCTATTGATTCGCTGGGGCCAAGAAATAAATATCCGCCCGGGTTTAATGAGAAGTTGAAAGTATTAAGTATTTTTTGTTGCAGCTTGCTGTCCATATATATCAGCATATTGCGGCAACTTACCAGGTCATTTTTTATAAATGGAGGGTCTTTCCTTATATCATGTTTAGCAAATACAATCAGCTTTCTTAGTTCTGGTATAATTGTACAGTATTTGTTGCTAACTGTAAAATACTTATCAAACAGTTTCTCATCAATATCCTTTTGCACACTGGCAGGGTACGTACCTTTTGAAGCGGTAGCAATAGCTATCTCGTCAATATCTGTAGCAAATATTCTTACCCTTATATCTTTGCCCGACTGTTGTATATGTTTGTGTAATAAAATAGCCAGTGAATATGCTTCTTCGCCTGTACTGCAAGCATTTATCCATACTTTCACAGAGTCTCCGTCGTTCTTACCTGCAATAATTTGTGGTAATACCTCTTTATCTATTATACTAAAAGCTTCTTTATCGCGAAAGAATTTGGTAACGCCAATTAAAAATTCTTTGCTAAGCAGTTGAACTTCATTATCGTCTTTCTTCAGCAACTCAACATATTTATCTACATCGTTCGACTTAGTAATAAATATACGTCTGCTGATACGCCTGAAAATGGTTGGTAATTTATAATTCGTAAAGTCGCTCCCTGTCTTATCTGTTATAAGTTCAAGTATATGCTTAACAGTTTCAGCAGGAATGTTCTCTATGTTATCTACACCCTTTTTTACGGTTAAATAATTAATGAGTTCTTCAGGCATTTTATCTGCAGGCAGAACAAGGTCTCCAACACCTTTTGAGATTGCGCTGCGTGGCATGCCGTCAAACTTGGCAGTTTCTGGGTCTTGAATTAAAACAAGTCCATTTTCTTCCTTAATCAATTCAACTCCTCTGGATCCGTCAGTGCCGGTTCCTGATAATATGATTGCGATGCTTTTCTCTTTCTGATCGCTAGCAAGCGATTGTAAAAATATATCTATAGCTGTATTGGGACTCTGATCTGATGATGATTTCTCTGATAGTTCTAATATGCCATTCCGTATGGTCATCAATTTTTTAGGTGGAATTATATAAATACAACCAGGATCAACGGGCATATTATTCTTAACCTCATACACTTGCATGCTTGTATGCTTGGCTACAAGTTCTGCAAGTAAGCTTTTGTGGTTGGGCGATAGGTGTTGTATTATGACAAATGACAGATTGGGGTTTGATGGCATATTATCGAAAAAA
>JAEZIL010000106.1 GCA_023436685.1 Bacteroidota bacterium
GCATAACTGTTGCACATATGGCTCGCAGGCTGCATTATAAATGGTAGTAGTGCCCGGTGCCAAAACAGCTGCCATCACTATATTGGCAGTACCTGTTACAGAAGGTTCTTCCAGTAATATATGGCCCCCGCGCATGTTAGCACCATCAAGTATAAACAGGCTTTCTTCAGAATTGTATACGAAAGACACACCCAGGCGTTCGAAACCGCGTATATGGGTATCGAGCCTGCGGCGACCAATTTTATCGCCGCCGGGTTGCGGTATGTGTGCCTTGTGAAACCGGGCTAACATTGGCCCCGCAAGCATTACCGCACCCCGCAGCTTACCCGACTTGTTCTTAAAAGCTTTATCGATAAAATAATCGGGGTTTACATTATCCGATTTCAATATCCATGTATTAGGCGAAGGATTCTCTGCACTTACACCCATATCTGCAAGCAGCTCTATAAGTGTATTAACATCAAGAATGTTTGGCACATTGTGGAATGTTACCGGTTCGTTGGTAAGCAAAGCGGCACACAAAACCTGAAGCGCTTCGTTTTTTGCTCCCTGCGCATGTATAACCCCTTCAATGCGACGACCCCCTTTTATCTCGAAAGTGCCCATAGGTTAAGGTTATTTGTTTTTGTTTTTAAACTTACGGTTTTTATTAAAGTTGTTACCGCCACCGCCATTATTAAAATTGCGGTTGTTGTTGTTGCCGCGGAAGTTTCTGTTATTATTATTGTTATTGTTGTTGCGCTGCTTAAAGTTGCTACGGGTGTCGAAATGTACTTTATACCCACCCGTTTCATATTGAAGCTCACCATTTGTAAGGATGTGTAGTTCGTTTTTGATCATGTCATCATGCACGGGTTCCTTATGCCAGTTGGTATATGCCAGCTTCATGTAGTAACCAATTGCCTGGGTAAGGCCCTGTCTTTTTTCAGGGTCAGTTTCAGCTAATGCCTTTTTTATAAGGTTTTCAAGGTTTTTACCCATATGCCTGTGGTTGATAGTGCTTTTAGGGTAAGGCAAACATTCGGGCTTGGCATACAGCTGCTCGGGTGTTGGTGGCGGGTAAGGACTATCCACCTGCAGTTTGAAATCGGTCATTTGGTGCAGGTGGTCCCAAAGCTTATGCTTATAATCTTCTATAGTTTTGAGGTGAGGGTTAAGTGTGCCCATCAGCTCAATAACTGCTTCTGCGTTCTTTAGTCTTTTTGCCGGGTCTTCAATGGTAAGTAAGTATTCTACCATTCTTTGAACATTACGCCCATATTCAGGCATCAACAGCTTGCTGCGTACGGTATTGTATTCCAAAATATTAAAATAAACAGAGTTAAAAAAAATATGCCGTGTTGAATTGCTAAATGGCAAGTATCGTCCGTGGAAGAGGTGGACAAATGTTACCTGGGGAACACGTTGAAGCGAAGTTAAGTAAAAATAATTTCCATCAAGATGCTTTTTTTACATGTAACTCCAGTAAAGGGCGGGCTTTTTCAAATATTGCAAAGACATTTAGCAGGTGCGTTTGGGCTGTTTGCATCGTCTCCTTGCTTTTAGCAAGTTCTTCCACTTGTATCAGCTCCTCCAGCAGGCCTTTTATCTTAATGATACCAACACCTGATTTGAGGGAGTGTGCAATACCACTTATTTCCAGAGTATTATCATCGGCCCCGGCAAGTACTTTCAACCTTTCTATTGACTGTGAAGTGGTATCGATAAAGATGCGGATTACTTCATTGAAATAATTCCTATCTCCCTGCGAGAGTTCTTCCAGTGTGGAAAAGTCGATCAAGTCCATCCGTGTTATGATATCTTTTAATAAATTAAAACTGTTATGCTTTGTGGTACAGTTTTTTATGATTAGCAACCCGGCGCTAATAGTATTTAAAATTAGATAATCTTACGATTAATGTTTTATCTTTATTTTTGCAATGCTTTAAGAGGTTGTGGGGGAGAATATTGTTCATCAAAAAATGCTATCACCGCCTTTAATATAAAAAAGGATGCAATATAAAATTAGGATACTCCCGCGTTGGTTAATATTTGTTCTGGATCTGGGTTGCATACTTGTTTCCCTGTTCTTTTCTTTTTTGTTCCGCTTTAATTTTCAGCTTGAGGAAGTAGCTTCTTACCCGTTATCAATCATACTGCCTACTGCACTAGTTATCAATGCAGTATTGTTTTATCTTTTAAAGAGCTATGCGGGTATAATTAGATATACTAATATTGAAGATATGTTTCGCCTTCTGGTAGTTAATTCTACGGCGGCTATCTTTTATCTTTCTATAAACTTTATTGTAAGCTATTCGGTAGAAGGTGTATTACTGTTTCCTGCTTCTATTATCTGTATTAACTTCTTTGTATCCAACTTTTCTTTAATTACCTACCGCTTTTTGGTGCGGTACTTTTTTAAATACTATCAAACCCACCAAACCAGCAAAGCGGGTGGTTTTACTACGGCCGTTACCAGGGCTGCAGTATATGATGCCAAGCAAGATGGCCTGCAAACTAAAAAAGTGATCAATGAATTTCAGAATAGCGGGTTGCAGGTAGTTGCTTTTGTAGATGAGATATTGAGCAGAAGCGGTAAGCTAATAGAAGGCTTACCAATATACGATATTGAAGAAAGCAGTTTCGCCAAGCTGAAGGAAGACGGTGTTAACCTGCTGATTATAGCTAATCGCAATATTTCGAAAGAGAAACTGAACTACCTGGTAGATACCTGCCTGAAGTTTAGCATTAAGGTGCAGCAGGTGCCACCGGTTACACAATGGCTGAATGGTAAACTGAACAGTGAACAGCTGAAAGATATTAATATTGAAGACTTGCTGGAACGCGAAGTGATAAAACTGGATAATGAAAAGATACACTTTGAACTGAAGGGTAAAAAGATATTGGTGACAGGCGCTGCAGGCTCAATAGGAAGCGAGCTGGTACGCCAGTTGTGCAACTATCGCCCATCTATAATCATTTTGTGCGATCAGGCAGAAACACCAATGCACGAATTATACCTTGAAATAAAGGAAAATGCGAAAAAGGTAAATATAAAAGCGTACATAGGTAACATATGCGACAAAGTACGCATGGAGCACCTGTTTGAAATATATAACCCTGATGTAGTATTCCATGCGGCAGCATATAAGCACGTGCCGCTTATGGAAGATAACCCAAGCCTTGCCGTACTGAACAACGTATTGGGTACGCGCATACTTGCTGAACTATCGGTGGCAAATGGAGTAGAGAAGTTTGTAATGGTATCTACCGATAAGGCGGTAAATCCAACTAATATCATGGGGGCCTCTAAGCGGATTGCTGAAATATTTACGCAAAGCTATTACAGGCACCTCAGCTCTCAGGCAGCGCACGACGGCCTACCTCATACAAAGTTTGTTACTACCCGCTTTGGTAATGTTCTTGGTTCCAATGGATCGGTAATACCCAGATTTAAGCAGCAGTTAAAAGCAGGCGGGCCAATTACGGTAACTCACCCTGAAATAACGCGCTATTTTATGACCATACCCGAAGCCTGCCAGCTGGTAATTGAGGCTGGTGTAATGGGGCAGGGTAACGAGATTTTTGTATTTGACATGGGCAAGCCAGTGAAAATTGTAGACCTGGCAAGGAAAATAATTAAACTGGCAGGTAAAGAGCCCGACGTAGATATTAAAATAACATTCTCAGGCCTGAGGCCCGGAGAGAAGCTTTATGAAGAGCTGCTAAATGATGCAGAGAATGTAATGCCTACCTACCACGATAAGATACTGATAGCAAAAGTGAAGGAGTATGACTTTGAGTATGTAGCTGCGAAAATAGACCGGTTGATAGGTAGCGCTAAGCAGCACTATATGCTGGAAACAGTAGGATTGATGAAAGACCTAGTGCCCGAGTTTATAAGTACCAATTCCCTGTACGAATCGATACAGCTGGATAAGCTGAAGGATATGTAAAAAAGTGCAGCGTTTATGCTGCACTTTTTTTATGATACCGGATCTACATCCGGTAATATATGTAAGCTATTATTACCCTTAAGGGCCGGAATA
>JAEZIL010000150.1 GCA_023436685.1 Bacteroidota bacterium
GTCGATACCTTCCTGTGCTTGTTTCATTCGTTTACGGCCTTCATAGGTGAAGGGTGTGGTAACTATACCCACTGTAAGTATACCCAGATCGCGGCAAACTTTAGCCACAACAGGTGCGCCACCAGTACCTGTACCACCCCCCATACCGGCTGTGATAAAGGCCATGCGTGTATTTACTTTTAAAATCTTAGTGATATCTTCTACGCTTTCTTCACCTGCCTGCTTACCAACTTCCGGGTTGGCACCAGCGCCCAAGCCTTGTGTAAGGTGTGGCCCAAGCTGAATTTTATTAGCAACAGGACTCAGGGCAAGTGCTTGTGAGTCGGTATTACAAACAATAAAGTCAACACCTTCGATATCGAGGTTGTGCATGTAGTTAACGGCATTACCGCCACCGCCGCCTACGCCTATCACTTTGATGATAGAAGATTGATTTTTGGGGATTTCAAAATGTATCATACTGCTTCTGTTTTTTGTGGGTTAGTAACTCTGCTAAAAAATAGTTATTATATTAATGGTTGTATTTATTCAATTTCCTGATCTTCCACTTCTTCGAAAAAGCTCATAAACTTGCCTTTTAAGCCATCAAAAAGACGCTTCAGATTTTCATTACGTTTTGCTTGTTTCTGTTGCTGCACTTCTGATGTTTCGGTGATCACATCTTCTGCTATTTTCATTTGTTGTGCTTCGGCTACAACAGGATTCATAGCTTCTTCGTTCAGGTGTATGTAGTTACCGCCTTCACCCATGAAACGCATACGGCCATTCTCAAAATCGTGATAACCACGAAGTATCAAACCAATACAGGTTGAATACATTGGGTTCATCAGTGTATCTGCATGACCGCCAGCCAGATGTTCGTTAGGATAACCTATGCGTGCACCCAAGCCGGTAACGTATTCAGTAAGCTGAATAATATGCTTGAGCTGTGCGCCACCACCTGTAAGAATGATACCGCCATGCAGGCGTTTATCAAGGTCTATTTGTTTCAGATGATACACTACATAATCGAGTATCTCTTGCATACGTGCCTGAATAATATGTGCCAGGTTACGTACAGAAATCTCCTTAGCAGGTAACCCACGCAGGCCCGGAATAGTAATATATGCATTCGCATTTGCTTCATCGGCCAGTGCAGTACCAAACTGTACTTTCATTTGTTCGGCCTGTGCACGTAATACGCCAAGCCCGTTGCGGATGTCGTTAGTAATATTAACACCTGCATAGGGAATAACTGCTGTATGTTTCAGCATACCATCGTAAAACACCGCCATGTCGGTAGTACCACCCCCTATATCTACAATAGCTACACCGGCTTCCAGGTCTTCTTCGTTCATAACCGAAGCGGCAGAAGCTAACGGTTGTAGTACAAGGTCGCGCGTATTAAGGTTCGATTTATCTACACAACGCTTGATATTGCGGATAGCATTTCTATCGCCGGTAATGATGTGAAAATTCGCACCGATTTTCACACCGCTCATGCCAATTGGATCAAGCACGTTTGGCGTATTATCTACAGTAAACTCCTGCGGTATAATATCAATAATCTGATCGCCTGCCGGTATATATGTTTTATACTGATCGCGCACCAAAAGATCAATATCTTCTTTATTTATTTCTTCTTCTATTTTGCTACGCACCCTATCGCCGCGGGTTTGCAAGCTTTTAATGTGCTGGCCTGCTATACCTACGTAAACTTCTTTGATTTCCAAATTAGGGTTAGACTGGATGCATTTGTCAATAGCTTGTTCTATAGAGCGGATACACTGCTCGATGTTCATGACCACACCGTGGCTAACACCTGCAGACTCTACCCTTCCGAAGCCAAGTACTTCCAGCTTACCGAATTCGTTTTTACGGCCAGCAATAGCCACTACTTTTGTAGTTCCTATGTCAAGGCCGACGATAATGGGTTGTTCTTTCTTACTCATATTGCGTGCGTATTATTATATGTATTACTTTCTTTTTACTGGCCTCCGTATATATACTTTGGCTGTGTTTCTTTTTCTGCTTCTTTTGTTTTTTCTTTTTTTGCTTCCTGCTTTTTAGCTGCGGTAGCTACAGGTTTCTCTTTCTTCGCTTCAGGCTTCTTTATTATTGTTTCCGTTTTCTTTATTTCTACTTTCTTCGCTACTACAGGTTGGGGCTTGGGGTTTGTTGCCACGGTTGCCGAAGCAGTTGTTGGTTGTGTAGCAGGCTTAGCTGCCGGTTTCTCATTGGCCGTTAGCGATGGCATAATTACCATCATTGGCGTATCGGGCGTAGCCGGTTTGGGCTCGTTGCCTATCACTGCTTTTACCCAGTTCATATTACCCATAGTATGATCCGCAGGCATTTTCCAGGGTAACGATGGTGAAGCTACTACCTGGCCATTGAAACGTACATCTAATACTTCATATTTATCCCAGCCTATACGGTTAAGTATCTTTTTGTAGAAAGCAAACAGGTTATGAAATTTTTCCTGCATCTGGCTAGTATCGCCAATAAGTATGCGCTGGTTGCCCAGAACAGGAACTATTTCAAAAGTTTGGTCATCGTTCATAATAAGCTGTGATACCTGGGCCCGCCAAAAAGTATCTTTATCTATAAAGCTTACTAGTGAAACAATCTGTCCTTTCAAACTTTTGCCTATACTATCATCTTTCAATTCAGGTACATTAGTTACCACTGTAGTGTAATGAACATACTTGTCGGACAATGGCATTGATTTGAGTGTGTGATCTAAATAATAGCTATTGCCACTCTGTTCAAATAACCTTGCCACGGGTACCCGCTGCGTAACATTTACATGCATTACATGTTTGTTATCGATATAAACCTGCGCATCGGCAACCCACGGATTGGATGTGATGATGTTCTCCATCTTATGTACATCTACATTACCCATGCTGGTAGCATTAATATCTATATGGCGGTTGTTAAGAAGAATATCTTTCACCTGCTGCTCGTCAACAAAACCATACTCATCATTCTTTATACTAATGCTTATTCCTTTTATTTTCTTTTGCTGTTGCACTTTCGACGCAGATGTCATTGCAAGCACACACCCTGTAGTTACGATAACTGTAACTACCAGCTGCAGTATTTTTCTTGCCGATATTTTGCGTTTAGTTTGCATTCTACTTCTTCTCCAGAATTTCTTTTATAGGTTTTACAAGTTTGTCTATATCGCCTGCGCCTGCTGTAATAAAAAGATCGAGTGGTGCAGCTTTCGCATATTCAAGCAATCCGTCTTTCGAAAGAATTGTGTGGTTTGGGTTACCCATTTTATCAGCAATCATTTGGCTGGTCACACCCTCCGTAGGCAGTTCACGTGCAGGGTATATATCCAATAGTATCACTTCATCGGCCATATCCAAACTGCGTGCAAAACCTTCAGCCAGGTCGCGCGTGCGACTGAACAGATGCGGCTGGAATGATACCACGCAACGCCTGTCGCTGAACAATCTTTTAGCACTGCTTATTAAGGCTGCCAATTCTTCGGGATGGTGCGCATAATCGTCTATATACACCACCTTATCATTCTTCACTATATATTCAAACCTGCGCTTTATACCACGGAAGCTTTTCAGTGCTTCGATAACCTTTGCAGGCTCTATTTCCAATTGCTGTGTAACAGCAACAGCAACAACCGCATTCTCAACATTGTGCATGCCTCCTATTGGTAGCTGCACACCTTCTATAGCTTTATCTTTAAATACTATGTCAAATACATACCCACCCTGCTTCTGTTGAATGTTTGCAGCGTAAATATCTGCAGCATCGTTCTGCAGGCTATAGGTTATTTTGTGAGCGGCTTTCAGGTCGCTGCCTTTGGGCAATCCATGTTTCACCAGCAGCGTACCTCCCGGTTTAATATTAGTAGTGTATTCAATAAACGCTTTCTCCAACTCTTCAACCGTACCATAGATGTCCAGGTGGTCTGCATCCATCGATGTCAGCACTGCAATATCAGGTCGTAGTTTCAAAAAACTCCGATCATACTCATCTGCTTCAACTACTGCCGTATTATTATCGCTGCTCCAATAGTTACTTTCATAGTTAACTGCTACCCCCCCAAGGAAGGCATTACAACCATAACCTGTTTCGCGCAGCAGGTAAGCTATCATGGTAGAGATAGTGGTTTTGCCATGTGTGCCGGCAACTGTTATAGAAAACATAGCCTCAGTAATCCATTGCAACACATCGCTACGCTTGTATACTGCATAGCCATTATCCCTATACCAGTTCAACTGAATATGATCTTTGGGTATAGCAGGTGTATAAACTACTAATTCAGCATTCTTATCCAAGAGGCTAACATCGTCAGTATAGTGAACTATCATTCCTTCTTCCTGCAACTTTTTTGTAAGGTCAGTTTCGCTACGGTCATAGCCACTTACAGCCGCGTTCCTATTATTAAAGAAGCGGGCAAGCGCGCTCATACCGATACCACCGATACCTATAAAATAAACCCGTTTCAATTGTTGCACATTCATACTTACGCTGTTGCTATCTCTATTACTTTTTTTGCAATCCTTTCATCTGCATCCTTTATAGCCATTGCTCTCAGGTTGCGGCTCATTAATTCCTGCATGTTATTATCATGCAGCAGTGTTTTTAATTTGGGTAGTAGTTCTGTTTGTACATCACTATTTCTTATCATCAATGCAGCATTGTGCGACACTAATGCCATTGCGTTAGTAGTCTGATGGTCTTCCGCTGCAAAAGGGAACGGCACAAATACTACAGGTTTAGCTACAATACACAATTCAGAAATTGCCAAAGCACCGGCCCTGGATATCACTATATCAGCTGCCGCATATGCATGATCTATAATTCGGATAAAATCGAACACTTTTACTTTATCGCTAACTAATGATGCTCTTGACAATGCTTGCTCATAATAAAGCTTACCTGTTTGCCATATTATCTGAACATCCAAAGTCAAAATTTCATCAAGATGTGCATCCACCGCTTCATTTACCGCTTTTGCACCCAGGCTACCTCCCACTATCAATATTGTTTTCTTACGTTCGTCAAGCTTAAAACTATCCTGGCCTTCTTTTTTTGTTACTGTTGAATATGCAATATTGTTGCGAACAGGGTTACCGGTTAGCATCAGCTTTTCTTTAGGAAAAAACCTGTCCATATTATCATAAGCCACACATACTGCTTTTGCTTTTCTGCTTAATATCTTGTTACTCTTACCTGCATAAGAATTTTGTTCTTGTATTAAGGTAGGTATGCCCATGCCTTGAGCTGCATTCAATACCGGGAAGCTTGCATAACCTCCTACACCTACTACTACATTAGGTTTAAAATCCTTCAGGATAGACCTGGCTTCCATATGACTCTTCCATATTTTGTATGGAAGCAGAATGTTCTTCAGCATATTGCTACGGTTGAACCCTGCAATATCCAAACCTCTGATAGCATATCCCTCCTGGGGCACCTTCTCCATTTCCATTTTCCCTTTAGCCCCAACAAATAATAGTTCAGCACCTGGTACTAACCGTTGCAGCGCATTGGCAATAGCTACCGCAGGGAAGATATGACCTCCCGTACCGCCGCCAGCTATTATTACGCGCATGCTCATCCTAATACGGGTTTAATTTTTGTTTCACCATCAGCTTCTTCCGCTTCTATGACGGGTGCTGCTTTCTTATTTTTCTTTTTACCCTCCATTTCATCTACATACCTGCTTACGCTTAGTATAACACCAATAGCTATACTTGTGAACCATATAGATGACCCGCCCATACTTACCAGCGGCAATGTAAGACCGGTAACAGGTACCAGATGTACATTAACAGCCATATTGAGCATAGCCTGGAAGACTAATGTTATACTAAGGCCTACTGCCAAAAATGCACCAAATGCATAAGGGCAACGCTTAAATATTAAAATACTTCTCCAAAGAAACAGCAGGTACATGAACACCAAACAAGCAGCCCCAATCAAACCATATTCTTCTATAATGCTTGAGAAAATAAAGTCAGAATATGCTTCGGGTAAGTAGTTACGCTGTAAGCTATTGCCCGGACCGCGGCCAGTAATACCACCATTCGCTATCGCAATCTTGGCTTGCAATACCTGATATACATCTTCTTTCTCGCCACCTTTCTCATCGCTACCTACAAAGTCTACAATCCGCTGCTCCCAGGTATCAGCACGGCCAAAGCCTGTAGCTTTAGAAATGGCAAATAGTAATACCACACCAATAACACCAGCTCCGGCAAGCATAAGGATATGCTTTACCTGCACCCTGCCTATGAAAAATAAAATACAACAAGTAAAGCCTAACATGAGGGCTGTAGATAAGTTGGCAGGAGCTATCAATGCACAGGTAAGAAATACCGGCACCAGCACAGGTATAAATCCCTTCTTAAAATCTTTGATGACGTTTTGTTTCATACTGAGCAAGCGCGCAAGGAACATGAAAAGTGCAAGCTTGGCCAGATCGGAACTTTGAAACGTTATATTGATGACAGGCAGCTTTATCCAACGCGAACCTTCGTTAATAGATGAGCCAAAGAACAGCGTATAAAATAATAGCGGCAAACTGATCATATAAAGCAATACGGCAACCTTTGCAAATTTTGTGTAGTTCACTTTGTGCACCCAATAGATAATCATTAAGCCAAGACCCAATACCAACAATTGTTTTACAAGGTAATAGCTTGAGTGCTTTTCCATACGGTACGCTAACGTACCGGTTGAGCTATAAACAGCAAGCAGGCTTACGAACGACAATATCAATACTACCGCCCATATCACCTGGTCGCCCTGTGTTTTTTTAAATAGTCCTTGCCTGTTAGCCGTACCCATTTTACTACAATGCTTTTACTGCTTCTTTAAATTGCTGCCCTCTGTCTTCATAGTTTTTAAACAGATCGAAACTTGCGCATGCAGGCGAAAGCAAAACCGTGTCGCCTTTTTCTGCTAGCGCATATGCTGCATTCACAGCGTCCTTCGCACTTCTGGTATCTACAATATTCTCTAATACACCTTTAAATGCATCATGTATTGGTTGGTTATCGATACCCATACAAACAATTGCTTTAACCTTCTCTTTTACAAGATCCATTATCTCGTTATAGTCGTTACCCTTGTCCTGTCCGCCAAGTATTAATACTGTAGGCACTTTCATGCTTTCCAATGCAAACCATACCGAGTTCACATTAGTAGCTTTGCTATCATTAATAAAATCAACACCTCGCACAGTAGCTACAAACTCCAGGCGATGTTCTAATCCTTCGAATGTTGCAAAACTTTCCCTGATCTTTTCTTTACGTATGCCTGCAATACGTGCTGATATACCTGCTGCCATGCTGTTGTATTGATTATGCTTGCCTTTAATGGAAAGGTCATGTATCGACATACTCATATCCACTCCATCAACCTGAATATGCATTTGCTCGTTATTAATGTACCCTCCGTCGTTCGTTATGTTTTGCTCGTTCATCGTAAAATAGATTAGTTGGGACTGAATTGAATGGGTTTTGATATAGTTGTGAATAACCTCGTCGTCTTTGTTGATAACAAAAAAATCGGCAGCTGTTTGATTTGCAGCAATGCGAAATTTTGAGTATGTATAATTTTCGAATTTATAGTCGTATCTGTCTAAATGGTCGGGGGTAATATTGAGTAGAACAGCCACATCGGGCCTAAACATGTGCGTATCGTCCAGCTGAAAACTGCTTATCTCCATCACATACCATTCACAGGGCTTTTTAACAAGCTGTTTAGCGAAGCTGATGCCAATATTACCAACCATTGCTACATCGTAACCAGCCTGTTGCAACAAATGATATGTGAGCTTTGTGGTTGTGCTTTTACCATTGCTACCTGTAATAGCTATTATTTTACTATTGCCCTTGTAACGAAAACCAAATTCTATTTCGCTACATACTTCTATACCTGCCGAACGTACCCTTCTCATTACCTCTGCCTTCTCAGGTATACCGGGGCTTTTTACTATGCAGGTTGCACTCAGCACCTTATCCATTGTATGGCCTTCTTCTTCAAATTCAATACCTGCTGACTGCATTTCATTCTTATACCTACTGCTTATAGTATTGCCATCACTTACAAATACATCCCACCCCTGTTGCTTGCCTAGCAAGGCAGCGCCTACACCGCTTTCGCCGGCGCCCAGTACAATCAATATTTTGTGTTCGCTATTGTGCACTATTGCAGTTTTAATGTTACTATGCTTGTAATGGCCAGTATAATACCAATGATCCAGAAACGGGTTGTTATTTTACTTTCGTGATAACCTAGCTTTTGATAATGGTGATGCAATGGTGCCATTTTCAGTATACGGCGGCCTTCACCATATTTTCTTTTAGTATGCTTAAAGTATGCTACTTGCAGCATTACCGATACCAGCTCTACCAGGAAGATGCCGCAGATGATTGGTATCAACAATTCTTTGCGAACAATAATAGCCAGTGAGGCTATAATGCCACCCAATGCCAGGCTACCCGTATCACCCATGAACACTTGCGCGGGAAAGGCATTGTACCATAAAAAACCTACACACGAACCCACAAATGCACCTACAAATATGGATAGCTCACCAAGGTTGGGGATATACATGATCTGTAGATAATCGGCAAACACATAATTACCCGACACATACGCAAACACGCCTAAACAAACACCGATAATAGCCGAAACACCTGTTGCCAACCCATCTATACCATCGGTAATATTAGCTCCGTTAGATACCGCCGTGATAATAAAAATGACAAAGAGAATATAAATGAGCGGCGTAACTATACCAATGGCCTTGTCACCAAACCATGATGCAATGACCGCATAACTCATTTCATGATTCTTAACAAAGGGGATGGTTGTTGTAGGCGCCTTAACCGTGACATAAGTATGAAAATTACCCTGGCCATCTTTACGGTCGTATGGTTTAGAAACCACTTTCTCAACACTGCTCTGCAATACCGGTTGTCCTTCTACTATTTTGCGGGCCGTTACTACATGTTGATTGTAGTACATAGTAGTGCCTACTATGATACCAAGCCCTACCTGACCCATTATTTTAAATCTGCCTGCCAAACCCTCTTTATTTTTTTTGAACACCTTGATATAGTCATCCAGATAGCCTACCAGGCCTAGCCATATTGTTGATACGATCATCAGCAATATGTATACGTTCATTATACGGGCAAACAATAAAGTTGGAATAAGGATAGCTGCAATAATGATAAGCCCTCCCATTGTAGGTGTACCTTTTTTTTGAGTTTCACCTTGCAAGCCAAGGTCCCTTATGGTTTCCCCTATTTGCTTCCGTTGCAGGTAGTTTATAAGACCTTTACCTAAAACAGTTGTGATAAGAAGCGAGAGAATGATAGCCATCGCAGCACGGAATGTGATATAATAAAATACACCCGCCCCGAATAACCCGAAGTGCTCGCGCAAATATGTAAACAGGTAGTATAGCATCTTCTCTTATTTATCCAGCATTTTAAATGATTCAACTAATATTATCCGGTCATCAAAAGGGTATTTCACACCTTTGATCTCCTGATAGGTTTCATGTCCTTTACCTGCAACCAGCACTATATCTCCGGGTTGAGACAACATGCAGGCAGTTTTTATAGCTTCCTTTCTATCTGATATTCTTAGCGATCTTTTCTTTTGCGTGGTTGTAAGCCCTGATTCCATATCATTCAAAATTGCTTCCGGATCCTCACTTCGGGGGTTATCAGCCGTCAATATTGCTTTATCACTATGTTCACAGGCAACCTGCGCCATTATAGGGCGCTTGGTTTTATCCCTGTCACCACCACAACCAATAATTGTTATTAGCTGCTGGCCTTCGGTACGCAATTGTTTAATGGTAGCTAAAACATTTATCAATGCGTCGGGCGTATGTGCATAATCAACAATGCCGAGAATTTTATCATTTGGAGACATGTAAGTCTCAAACCTGCCTGGAGCGCCGTGCAGATCACTTAAAGCGCGCAAAACATTCATTTTTTCTTCTCCCAGCAAAATTGCTACCCCATATACCGCCAGCAAGTTGTAAGCATTAAACGTACCTATCATACGGAAGTGGGCCTCCTGCCCATCAACAGCCATAACCAGGCCGGTAA
>JAEZIL010000188.1 GCA_023436685.1 Bacteroidota bacterium
GCAATATTACTGTGAATGAAGCAAGGCCTAAAACCGAATCGCGTGGCGGTGGCGGATATGGCGGTGGCAATCGTGGTGGTGGATATGGTGGCGGCAACCGCGGTGGCGGTGGCTATGGCGGCAATCGCGATCGTTATTAAGTTAACTAGCGCTTATAAGCGAAATATATTTAGCAGGCAACATTTGTACTTTTTTGGGGTATAAGGTTGCCTGTTTTTTATTGTTTCTACCAAGGCTATTTTGCCAGTATTAGTGCATAAAAATTACCTTTGCAGCTCAAATACTTCTCGGCATACTATGGCACTAATAGCACCTTCAATATTATCGGCAGATTTTCTGAACCTTGGCAGGGACATAGAAATGGTTAACAACAGCGAAGCCGATTGGTTTCACCTGGACATTATGGATGGCCGTTTTGTGCCTAACATAAGCTATGGTATGTCTATTATTGCCCAAATGAAGAAAGCTGCCAGGAAGACTTTTGATGTGCACCTGATGATCGTAGAGCCTGAAAAGTATTTTGAAGAATTTAAGAAAGCAGGTGCAGATATACTTACTGTACACTACGAAGCGTCTACACACCTGCATCGTAGCTTGCAGGCCATAAAGGCATTGGGTATGAAAGCAGGCGTCTCTCTCAATCCACATACACCGGTTTCGTTACTGGAAAATATAATAACAGAAATAGACCTAGTACTGATAATGAGTGTGAACCCCGGTTTTGGCGGGCAAAAATTCATTCCCCAGGCATTAGATAAAATACGCAGCCTGAAAAAAATGATACAAGCAGCAGGCTGCAATACACTTATAGAAATAGATGGAGGTGTAACGCTTGAAAATGCAGGAGAAATTGTAGCTGCCGGTGCTGATGTGCTAGTGGCAGGTAATACAGTATTTTCTTCTCCTGACCCTGCAGATACAATAAAAAGATTGAAGCAAGCGGGAAAATAAATGTATCTTAATTAACGTTTATTTACAGTATGTACAAGAAACTATCACTTGTTCTAAGCTTGCTATTTGTAAGCTTTTACGCCCTGGCACAGAAAGCTAAAATTAGAGGTCTTGTTACCGACGAAAGAAAGAAGCCGCTTGAATTTGTAACTATTGGTGTAAAAGGCACTACGAGTGGAACTCAAACAGATGTTAACGGAACATACATGCTGGAAGTACCATCAGGTATGGCTGTTGGTATCGTATACAATTCAATAGGGTACCAACAAAAAGAAATAACAATCACTCTAAATGACGGGCAGGAATATGAAGCCGACATTACTCTTGAGAAGGCTTCAACTACACTGAATGAAGTAGTAAAGAAGGGGGATCGCCGCGATGAAGCAGGTAATATAATACTGGATGTGAGTAAAACAGCTCTTATTCCCACCACAGGGTTTGGCAGCGGGGTGGAGGCATTAATTAAAACTATGGTAGGTTCAAATAATGAACTTACATCTCAGTATAATGTACGGGGTGGTAATTACGACGAAAACCTTGTGTATGTAAATGATTTTGAAATATACAGGCCTTTTCTTACACGCTCTGGCCAGCAGGAGGGAATGAGTTTTGTAAATGCCGACCTTGTATCAAACGTAAATTTTTCAGTAGGGGGTTTTCAATCGCGTTATGGTGATAAAATGTCAAGCGTGCTGGATGTAGCCTATAAGCGCCCTAAGGAGTTCGGTGGCCGCTTTATGGCAAGTTTATTAGGTGCAAGTCTTTCCATGCAGGGTGCATCTAAAAATGAGAAGCTAACTTATCTGATTGGCTTAAGACATAAAAGCAATCAATATTTATTGAACTCACAACCTACCAAAGGCATATATAATCCTTCATTTACAGATGCACAGGCATTAATCAATTATAAGTTCAGCGACAAATGGGAGATGGAAGTAATTGGGAATTATGCACGTAACAGATTTAGCTTTTATCCCGAAACTGCTACAAGTAGTTTTGGCTTAATAAATCGCGCATATCAAATGCGGGTAGTTTATAAAGGTAGTGAGATCGATCAGTTTGACTCACGTTTTGGTGGTTGGTCAACTACCTTCAGGCCTAATGAGCGTTTAAAACTAAAATTGCTTGCTTCCGGTTTTCAAACTAACGAACAGGAAACTTATGATATAAATGGAGAGTACCTTTTTGGAGAATTAGAAACAGATTTAGGTAAGGCAAGCTTCGGACAGGTAAAAACCTATTTAGGTACAGGCATTATACACAACTATGCGAGAAACTATCTGGAAGTAAACGTAGGTAATCTGGCTCACCGGGGTTCATACAATGCAAATAAACATTTTTTGCAATGGGGCCTTGACGCAAATGTAACCAGCATAAGTGATAAGCTTCATGAATGGGAGCGACGCGATTCGGCAGGATATACTCAACCATACGAGTTAAATAGTTTGCCTATGATGCGCCTGCTCACTTCTTCTTCTTCGTTCAACTATATGCGTTATAGTGGATTTATTCAAGACAACTTCCGTTTTAATGATTCGCTTGGCCTTGCCGTTTCAGTAGGTGTACGCTTTAATTATAGTGATCTTAACAATGAATTGTTAGTAAGCCCGCGCATACAGGTATCGTACAAGCCCAGGTGGAAGAACGATATGATATTTAAGTTGGCTGGTGGTTTGTATCAACAACCACCGTTCTACCGCGAAATGCGCGATCTGAATGGGATTGTAAATAAGAATTTACTTGCTCAAAAATCCTTCCATATAGTGGCCGGTACCGACTATAATTTTAAGGCATTTAACGACAGGCAATTTAAGTTTACGTCGGAAGTGTATTATAAAGGCCTGTGGGATATTGTGCCTTATGAATATGATAATGTGCGCATCAGGTATTTTGGCAAGAATAACGCAGTAGGATATGTATATGGTGGTGAGCTAAGGCTTTATGGCGACATAGTAAAAGATGCTACATCATGGGTAAGTATAGGGTTAATGAAGGCTATGGAAGATGTAACTGATGATAAGCTTATTTTAAAGGATATGAAGGGTGCTGATAGTGCAACAGTATACCCGGGATATGTACCAAGGCCCACAGATCAAAGATTTATGTTGGGTATGTATTTCGAAGATTATTTTCCTAAATGGAAGAATTTTAAAATGCACCTGAACCTAATGTATGCTACGGGGTTGCCGTTTGGCCCGCCTGATAATAACAGGTATGCTGATACCTTGAGGTTGCCTGATTATAAAAGAGTAGACATTGGTTTTTCTGCAATGCTGCTGAAGGGAGAAAAGCATCAGGACAGCAAAGTATTAGGAGCGGTAAAGAATATATGGCTGAGCGCAGAGGTGTTTAACTTGTTAGGTATTCAAAACACATTGTCTTACTCTTTCATACAAGACCAAACAACAAATAGAACATTTGCAGTGCCTAACAGGCTAACCTCCAGGCTGATTAATGTAAAACTGGTAGTAGATTTCTAATAATTTGGTAATAAAAAAAGGCTGCTCATTGAGCAGCCTTGCAGTATTGCTTAGTGCGTTACAACAATTTTCTGTGTTTGATATGTTTTGTCATCTGTACGGATAGATATCATGTACTGGCCAGGTGTAAGCTCTGCGGTACTGATATTATATTTAGTATTGGTGCCATCCATATTGACTGTTTGCAACAATTTGCCGGTAACATCGAATATTGATATGGAACCTTTATTTGCTTTACTGAAAGAGATATTTACCAATGCATCGGCAGGGTTGGGATATATTTCAGCTTTAGTTTGCGGTACATTAGCAACACCTGTTGGTACGCCATCGTAAATAAAGAAGTCATCAACAGCTGCCTCTACGTTGCTGTCCTCACCACCATCATTTGCAATAAAGCGCAACTGTATGCCCTTTGCATGGGGCAAGTACTGATATACTGCAAATACCCTGCGGCGCCAATTAGTATCGGTTTGCCTGGTTGATTCAATAACTTGGGCGCTACTGGTTTCATTTACCATTTCTACACGCCATAAATCGTCTCTGCGAGAGCTACCTGAACGGTCATTAGCATACCAACGATAGTATTCAATAATAGGGAAAACAAAGTTTGACAAATCGTATGCAGGTGTAAGAACAGTAGTACGGCCATTATCTACATCACTATTGCTCCTGTTGGTATAGGTGTTTATTGAAGTTGTATTGCCGGTTACCAGGCATTTTCCCTGGCCTGTAGTGTGATCATTACCTGTTTGGCTAATAAATCTGCCAAACCGTTGGCTGTTATATGACGACCTAACAGGCTTAGCATGTACCCATTTACCCTCAGTAGCGCGGTCGGTAGTCGTCCTCATTTTCCATTGTGTAGTATCCAAATCGTTATCAAATGTTTCGCTAATTGCCAAGTGTGTACCTACTGCAAATTGGTAAGGAATTGTGACATTCACGGCTTGAGCAGGATCTGCAATAAAACCCCATGGAAAAGTATTGCCTGGGATATTCAGGAAATCATTTACTATAAAATAATAGTCGACAAGGCTGCTCATGGGTTGAGCCGGTATTTGTGCGCTAAAATTGAAATTGCCATTATTAACCATGTTTAAAGTATCCCATGCTGAATTACGGTTGCGATATACAAGTTGTAAACCCTGGAAAAAGCTTGGATTGGTTGGTTCAATGATAGCATTTACATCTATAGGCTGATTAGCTGGTTGGTGAGCAACTTCTGTATGCTTCAAAACCGCATCAGCATTTAAATATATACCGTGCTTTGCAAACGCACGTGTAATGCCCTCAATATTAGGGGTGCCATTTGTAAGGTCATTGTCGTCATCATCAGCCAGTATTGCTGAAATCAGTACATCATGATAAGCCATACCTTCCATTCCATTAGGAGCATCAGGTAAATCGTAATAAGTGGCACTAAATAAGGTAGACATAGTCTCAAAACTGTTAAGGTTTTTTGCTACATCAAACCACGCACCTGCAATTATTTCACCATCCGCATGTACCTGGCCCTCTAGGTCTCTTGGAAATACTTTGGGGTCAACATCATAACGGCGAATAAAGCTGTTAGGGCTGCCTACATTTGTGAATCGTCCTAAGATAGAATCTTTAGTGATACCCATTCCCCATATATCCGAATTGCCTTCATTCAACGCGCCATTACGAATGGTACCTGCGCCCTGCGAAGCATAAAATATATCTGATATACCATGGCCATATTCATGGTAAACAATATCACCAATTTCGGCAAAAGATTTACAGCCGCCACCCTCTGAAAAGAAATTGATAGAGCCACTTGTATAGAATGCATTGCAGCTACCGCCACTAATATCAACATTGGTACGCAACGAAAAATCCATATCGTTGAACGTAGGCATTTGTTGTTTCATAAAATCATGAATCTTGTTTACATGATAATATGCATTGATCATCCTATCGTTCATTGCCCCTGTATTAGGTAATACATAAGGTCCTGATGTTGTAAATGTTTCAGAAATTGTTGGGGTTACTGATCCCTGATCAAACACTGTAGACCATGCACCTTGCAAGTAAATCGTAGTATTGGCAATAGGATCGGTTGTTGAGAAAAGGCCGGTATCGTTTGTGCGCATAGGTACTGCGTTTACCTCGACATCTAAATGAGCTAAGGGTTCCGTTACCGGCGGAAGCGTTGTATTATATTTATATACAGAGCCGAATACCTGTACATCTACATCAGTTTTTACTTTATTCTCCCTGTAAAGAAGTTCACCAGTAGTTGCATCTACATAACCATCCAATTCAAAAGGTATGCTGGTTTTATCGTTGCCCGATGCAGTAACATGCCAGGCAGGGTGCAATTCGTAACCATTTTCGGTAGGCACCGGAAACCATACCCATTCAGCGTCAGCTTTAGTAGCTGCTAATTTAGTTACTTCAACATCGTTCAAAATAGCAGCACTATTGGTTGCCTCAGCATTAGATATTGAGATACTTGCTGCAACTGGCTTTCCATATATATGTTTTTTTATGCGGGTTATTTTCCCATCTAAAGAGAATCGGAAACTAAGCTTAGCAAACACTACTTCATGGCCATCGATAAATTGCCGGTAGTCGACATAGGCAGCTTTAGGGCCCGTTGTGTTCCGGGATAATTTCCATTCAGCCGGATCAATGCCTGCATGTTTTAACTTCTGAAGCATTAAGTTTTGTGCTTTCTCCTCGTTTGTATTGCCTTGTACTGCAAAGGCTTGGCCATACATGTCAAATACACTACCGCTGGTTTTGTCAATACTAATCATCCAGTTAGAAAAATTAGCTTTTATAGCTGCTCTTTCTTCCGACCCTTTAGCATTGGCAGTTGCAACCATGTTGCTGCCATTGAATACAGAGTACGTATAATTATTACCGCCTCCATGCGCAAGTGCAGGCAATGTGATTGCTGCCATACCAGCAGTTAATAGAAATTTTCTCATTATCAAAATTTATAGATTTAAGAGGGTTGTAATTTACTTAATTGTTATTACAAGAATTGAGAAAGTCGCCTTGCTCAGCATCAAATTCACACTATATGGTAATTGGAATTGTGAGTTTGACAAATTTGTGACATTAACTCATCGCAATGGGTACCTAAATAAAAAAATACCAATGATTGGGTATATGTATTTTAAAACAGAGATTGGAGATTTACTGAGTATGGATAAAGTTGTAAAGGTTTACCCTATTCCTACAGGAAATGAACTGAACGTTTTCTCAACGGAGGAAATGCGTGAGATAAGAATAATGGATTTAACAGGGAATGTGATATATAACTGTGAAGTAAATGACGAGAAAAGAAACATAATTGATATTAAACAGTTGCCTATAAATACCTATATCGTCGAAGTGCTATTTGCAGGAGATAAATCATCACGGTCTATGTTTGTTAAAATATAAGTTTGAAGCAACAAAAAAAGGAGGCTAATAGAAGCCTCCTTTTTTTGTTGTATGAATTTATTATTTGCTTACTGTAAAGCGCAGGTTTCTTATAAGGCCGTCCTGCTCTATACGTAATATGTATACTGCCGGTACTAACCTGTCT
>JAEZIL010000350.1 GCA_023436685.1 Bacteroidota bacterium
AAATTGAGAATAGGCATTGGTGGTTATAAATTAGATGCTGCTAATTTTCCTCATGCAGAGTTGCTGAAGACAAGTTATAACCTGGGCTGGCTTAATGCAGTGAGCAACATAGGCGACATTGACGACGATGGAGATTTTGATGAAATATATGTAATGGGCAGCCGTAGCTTCAGTATCTGGAATTCGTCTAACATTTCTAAGGTATATGATAGTGGAGATGACTTTGAACAAATAACTTACGCAGATCCTGTATTTGGCAAGCTGTTTAATGCCGATAATGAAGGTCAGACCAGGAAAAACCGTAGCGATAACAAGGGGCCTGAACCGGAAGGTATTACAGTAGGTACCATCAATGATACTACTTATGCTTTTGTAACACTGGAACGTACTGGTGGTATCATGGTGTATGACGTTACTATACCTACTGCACCTGTATTCGTTCAATATATAAATACACGCACTACTGCTTTCTTTGGTGGCGATCAGGCTCCTGAAGGCATTATATTCCTTGCTGCAGCTCATAACCCTCACAACAAAAATTTTATTATCACTGCAAATGAAGTAAGTAGCTCTGTAGGTGTGTTTGAAATTAAAGCAGCTGAGATACCTGATGCGGTTGCTAATATAGAGATTCCTCGCATACACGTTTATCCAAACCCTGCTAACGAAAAGCTATACTTTAACCAACCTGTAAGCGGCAAGCTGTATGATCTTTCAGGTAAAGTAATCGCAGCGTTCAAAAATGCTAACTATTTGAATATAGCGGGCTTTACTAAAGGCTTATATATGTTGAAGGCAGACGGTTTTAAAGTAGAACGCGTCGTTATTCAATAAGTTATAGATTTTAGACAATGCGCCCTGTTGTACGGGGCGCATTGTCATTATATTATCATTTTGTAGCGATAGTTATATAAACTCCCAACTAAACTTATTTGCTATCTGTCTTATTTACAACAAAATGTACGCAAAAAGCGCTTAACGACTAAAATGTATTTATATTGCGTCCCTGTTTGGCTTAATATTTGTTTTAACTTTTTCTCAACGTTAGTATACTAAAACAGTAATAGCTGCGTTAAATTTTCTAAACTGCACAATATCGATAGATACCTCTACCTAACTATTTATAACTATATGGCGTAACCTGTACGTTATTTTTCAAAAAAGGTAGAAGTATATGCAATTGATCCATCAAATTTCTGATGCTGAATTAATTCACGCGTTTCTCCAGGGAGACGAGCAGCCACTTGAAGTACTCATAAACCGCTATAAGGATAAGATATATACATCTATCTATATGCTTGTGAAGGATAAGTATCTTGCTGAAGATATTTTTCAGGATGCTTTCCTTAAAATGATACGCACAATGCGCGAAGGCCGCTATTCCGAGCAAGGCAAATTCCTGCCATGGGCTATACGGGTAGCGCACAACCTGTGCATGGACCATTTTCGTAAGGTGAGGCAGAGTGTACCGGTAACATTACCCGATGGTACCGATCTTTCTATATTCCTGTCGCCTGCAGAAAGCGCGGGCGATATGTTAGAGCGGCGGCAAACACATGCCAGCATACGCCAGCTGATAGAAGACTTGCCCGAAGAGCAGCGCGAAGTAATCATCTTGCGCATGTATGGCGACCTAAGCTTTAAAGAAATTGCAGATATAACATCAGTAAGTATTAATACTGCTCTCGGCCGCATGCGATATGGACTGTTGAACCTGCGCAAAATGATACAGGAACGGCATATGGTGATGCGTTGATAAGTGCAATTTGGCTATATTGCCTCCTATGGCTTTACCTCTGTTTTTTCATTCAGGAGATCTTATTGCCGGCCGGCAGGTATGGTTGGTAGAAGAAACTGCCCGCCATATTGTGCAAGTATTGCGTATGGATGTAGGTGAGCAGTTCCATCTTACCGATGGTAAGGGTACTGCTGCAACAGTACGCATTGTTGAAGCCGCAAAGAAGAAATGCCTTGTACAGGTAGAGAAAGTAGATATACACCAGCCTTCAAAACCTGCATTGCACCTTGCCGTAGCCTTTACAAGAAATGCTGCGCGCAATGAATGGCTGCTGGAGAAGGCTACTGAGCTGGGTGTAGCCACTATTACACCTATACAAGCTATACGCAGTATACGGGAGCGTAGTAAGCCCGAACGTTGGAACAATATCCTTATTTCAGCAATGCTGCAGTCGCAGCAATTTTATTTGCCGGTTTTAAACGAACCAACTACGCCGGGTCAGCTAGTGGAGTATGCTGCCGGCTTGCCGCAGAAACTTGTAGCCCATTGCATGAATGGTGAAAAGCAGCATTTAACTGTAGCGTGCAAAGCAGGGCTTGAAACCATAATACTTATAGGCCCTGAAGGCGATTTTTCAAATGAAGAAGTAACCTTGTTTGAGGCAAATGGTTTTACAGGTATATCATTGGGCCAGCGGCGTTTACGTACAGAAACAGCTGCTATGTCGGTTTGTAGTTATTTCAATACTATCAATAATGAAGAAGCTTAGCCTTATCATATTGTTTATTTTTCTTGCAGGTTTGGTTCATGCACAAAGTATGAAACTGGCAGTGCTTGTATATAATGGCGGTGGCGACTGGTACGCCAACCCCACAGCACTTAAGAATCTGGCTGCTTTTTGTAACCAGCAATTGAATACGCGCCTTGACACCAAAGAAGCCCAGGTAGAAGTGGGAAGCCCTGATATTTTTAATTATCCTTTTGTACACATGACAGGCCATGGCCGCTGGGCGCTTAACGATGCTGAAGCACAAAATCTTCGGAAATATCTTGAGTCGGGGGGCTTCCTGCATATTGACGATAACTATGGCCTTGATGAATATGTACGCCCCGCACTTAAAAAAGTATTCCCCGAAGTAGAATTAGTTGAACTTCCCTTTTCTCATCCTATCTACCATCAAAAGTTTAACTTCCCCAATGGTGTGCCTAAAATACATGAGCACGATAAAAAGCCCCCTAAAGGCTATGGCCTTATATATAAGGGAAGATTGGTTTGTTTTTACACCGTAGAAACAGATCTTGGTGATGGATGGGAAGATCTTGAAGTGCATCACGATACTCCCGAAAAGCATCAGCAGGCATTACAAATGGGGGCCAATATTATACAGTATGTGTTTAATGGCAGCGCTGCAAACTAGCGTTGTGCTTTTATAATACCAAGCACTTTTTGGGCAATATTGCCCAGGTAGTATTGCTGGTAAAATTCCTGTGGTATTGTAGGTGTTGCATCCATAGCTTTAATCACATTGTATACATAGGCCTCCCAATCATTGTCCTCACTTATGTGAAGGTTGGCACCGCATATTTCGCGCACAAGGCCATAGGCTCCATTTTGTGTGCTAACTACGATTTTTCCATAGCTTAATGCTTCTACAGCTTTGGTTTTCACGCCACCGCCCGTCAGGGTTGCATTCAACATAATATCGCAGGCATGCAAAAAAACATCCAGGTCTTCAACAAAACCTGCATACACTATGTGGTTGGTAGCAGCAATGCGTTGTTGCAATTGCTGTGGTAATCCTTTGCCTGCAATTATTATTTGGTAAGGTTTGCCACTTTTTTCTAGCCTCGGCTGTACTTCATTCAAAATGTCGATCACTGCCCTGGTATTAGGTGCATAATCAAGCGCACCCATAAAGTATAATAACGGATTGTCATTTTTTATTCCAAGGTCTGACTGCAGCAATTTTTTGGTATCTGGCCTTCCGGCAGGCTGTTTGTCGAATTTTGTACCAAAGGGTATAAAATGGCATTTATGGCCGGGAATTTCATAGTGAGCCCTTGCCCAGGCCGCATCTTCCGGTGTTATGAAAAAAACGCCGTTCGCTTTGCGCATAGCAAATTGCTCAAAATAGTACAAAGCCTTCCACCAGCTTTTCCCTAGTTGCCTGAAGCGTTCAGCCTCAATATTATGGCTACGTATATACCAGGGTATATTTAGCGCTCTGGCTACCATCATTGCGGCAGGTGCCATATAGGGATGCTCGCATATTATGGCCGTACTGTCAAACCTTTTGGCTATGTTCAATATACTTTTGTAAGCAATAAAGGGCACATACCTCGATACGGAAGCAGGCAGCACAGTGTGCAAGTCGAAAGAATAGTTGCTTCCATCAGCATTGTTTTCCGTACTTACTACATGGTCGGGACATATCTTACTTATGTATTGGTGCAACTGGGTTATGGCAATTTTGCCTCCCGATGTTGGAGGTAATATCGGGTATGGGGCAATGCTTAGTATGCTGCTGTTATGTGTCATTCTTTACAGGCACTAAAATATAGTATTGGTTGCACATTCTCCGGGAGAATATCAATTTTACTTTAATTGGTACGCTTTGTATGACGAACATCATCGCCGGGGCAGCTATTTGTCGCAGTATATTGCAGTATGTTACAAGAACAAAAAATTATTAAAAGCAGCAATGAGCTAAAAGGTAGCGGGCTGATATTGGTGTTGATAGTTATATTGCTTATTGCATCGGTAGTGTTGCTTATAAACAATATTTAAGTTTTCCCTGTTTTCTCATAGTGTTTATTTCCGGCAGCCATTTTATGGCTGCTTTTTTTATGAGTAGATGCAAAAAAAATGGGCCCGGTAGAAACCGGAAGCCCCTGTACAAATCTGTTTCCTTTAGGGTTTGTACTTACCCCATATCTTCACAGGCTACAAAAACAGCCTTTCTTTTTCACAATATTTTTTTCGGATTAAAATAATAGAGGAGAGTAAACCCAACGCCACTATTTCATGCTCACAGCTGTAAAATTACAACATCAAACGTTAAAAGAATCATGATTTTAGTCAGTTTTCGTCTGTCTGACGCTTTTATGACAAAGTTGTTTATTTAGTTCATAATTATGATTATAAACAGTATTTTTGCTATTATAAATATCACTCGTCATATTCGTTATTTTATTAACCTAATTACCACAATTAATCATCATGAAGCAAGAACACGAAACCTTTATCAAAGGCATGATCATGCATGGAGACAAGCGCCGTGCTTATCAGGAAGCCTATCCCGGAGTATCACCCCAAAGCGCGCGTACCGCTGCAAACCGTTTGCTGCGCAGTCCTGAAGTGTTTAACCGTATTAAGGATATTACACAGCGTGCCCGCCAGCGTGCTATGGAAGAGCTGGATGTAGAAGCATTGGGATTAGCCAGGCAGGCTATTCTCTCCCTTCGCGATAAGCGTGCAGTGCTATCCGATATGGTAAAGGGTATATATCAGCGTAAGCGTTACATAAAACTAAAAGATAGGGTTGAATTGGTGTATGAGGATATTACCGCTCATGCCGTATTGCGTGCCATAGAGCTGGATGGTGTATTATGGCGCGAAGAAAAAAGAGATGCTGCTCATATATAAGACTGTATTTCGGCCCGGTGTACAAACGGGTAAAATGCAACTGCACCCCTGCATAGTGGAACAAAACGGTATATACCCTGCTAAAGTGGAACAAAATGGAACAAAAAATATCTTGCAACCAATATCTTTGCCCTTTAAGCTGGATATGAAAATACTGATGGTTTGCCTGGGCAATATTTGCCGCTCGCCAATAGCGGAAGGGCTCATGAGGAATAAGATACAACAGCATGGGCTGAACTGGGAGGTAGCGTCAGCGGGTACAGAAAGCTACCATATTGGCGAAGCGCCGCACAGGTTTTCGCAAAATATTTGCCAGTTGAAAGGTGTAGATATATCGGCCCAGCGGGCCAGGAAATTTACCGCTGCAGATTTTGAGAAGTATGATATAATCTACGCTATGGCAGCCGATGTGTATGAAGAAATAGAAAGAATAGGAGGCAGGAAAGCCAATATGGGCAAAGTGGATTATTTTTTAAATGAACTGGAGCCTGCCAGTAATGGCAATGTGCCCGACCCTTGGTATGGCCCCGAAGAAGGATATACTACCGTTTATGAATTGATAGACCGCACATGCGATGCGATCATAGAAAAATATAAGAACCAATAAATGTCTAAACCATCCATACCACAAGGCACGCGCGACTTCTCACCAGCAGAGGTGCGCAAGCGCCAGTATATATTAGGCACCATCCGGGGTGTATTCGAGCAATATGGTTTTCAGCCGCTGGAAACACCGGCTATGGAGAACCTGGTTACCCTCACCGGCAAGTACGGCGAAGAAGGCGACCGCCTGATATTTAAGATACTGAATAACGGCCTTCACGAAAAAAAGGATGCTGATAAAGAGAAACTAAATGATGAGTGGGCCAAACTGTTGAGTAAACCATATTCAACTCCGGTTGTTACAGAGCGTGCCTTACGTTACGATCTTACAATTCCATTTGCCCGCTACGTGGTAATGCACCAGAACGAGCTGGCATTTCCCTTCCGCCGCTACCAGATGCAGCCTGTATGGCGAGCCGACAGGCCACAAAAAGGCCGCTATCGTGAGTTTTGGCAGTGCGATGCCGATGTAGTTGGTAGTACATCTCTGATAAATGAGGCTGAGTTGTTATGCATTTACCAAAGTTCTTTCCACCAGCTTAACCTACCACAGATAGGCATCAAGATAAACAGCCGCAAGTTGCTGGCCGGACTGGCGGAGATATGTGGTATGCCCGAGCTGATGATGGAGATAACCATTGCGCTCGATAAGCTTGATAAGATAGGTTGGGATGGTGTAGCTAAAGAATTAGTTGAGCGCGGTATTAGCGAAGCGGGCATTGCACAAATAAAAAAAGTAATAGAAGTTACCGGTAATAACCAGGAGAAGCTGGCTGAACTGTCTGAAATAATGAGGGATAGCCAAATAGGTTTGCAG
>JAEZIL010000020.1 GCA_023436685.1 Bacteroidota bacterium
GTTTTTCAGGGTATTTAACCGTTTTGGCGAAATGGTGTTTGATGGCAAAGACTTTAAGCGTGGCTGGGATGGTACCTACAAAGGGCAACGGGCAGACCTGGGCACCTACTTTTGGGTGCTAGGTGTAACAGACCGATTTGGGAAGCCTCAGATGATAAAGGGTGATGTAGCCCTTGTACAATGATGGCGTATATACACTACATGGCATATCTTTAGGGCCAATATCAAGAATACATGAGAAAAACGATCCTTGTTACCGGAGCCACATCAGGTTTCGGTAAAGCTATTGCAGAACTCTTTGCCAAAAATGGGTATGATGTATGTATTACAGGGCGTAGAGCCGAAAGACTGTCGGCAATTAAGGCCGAGCTGGAAAATTATGGGATTAAAGTATACACTCTCCGGTTTGATGTACGTAGCAAACAGGATGTAGCAGATGCTATAGCCAAACTAAAGAATGAAGTTGATAGTATTGATATATTAGTAAATAATGCAGGTTTGGCTGCAGGTATGTCGTCAATAGATGAAGGTGATACTGATGACTGGGACCTAATGGTGGATACAAATGTGAAAGGTCTATTGTACGTAACACGCCAGGTAATGCCCCTTATCAAAAAATCTAGCGCCGGGCACATAATAAATATAGGTTCTACTGCTGGGAAAAATGTTTATAAGAACGGCAACGTGTACTGCGCAACTAAATTTGCAGTTGACGCTCTTACTCAATCAATGCGTATCGATCTGCTTCCTTATGGTATAAAAGTAACTGCAATTAACCCGGGCGCCGCAGAAACTGAATTTTCATTGGTACGATATAAGGGAGATGCAGAACGCGCTAAGAACATGTATACAGGCTTTATACCATTAAGGGCAGAAGATATAGCTAACGTGGTATATTATTCCGCAACCTTGCCACCTCACGTTTGTATAAACGATCTTACCTTAACCTGCACTACACAGGCTAATAGCGTATATAATATCAAAGAAGCCGATAAAATATCCCTTCAAAAATAAAAGCAATGTATTCTTCAACAACACAAATACGAGTGCGATATGGCGAAACTGACCAGATGGGATATTTATACTATGGCAACTATGCCGAATATTATGAGGTAGGGCGTGCAGAAGCAATACGCAAACTTGGATTTACTTACAGGCAAATGGAGGAAATGGGTGTCATGATGCCAGTTGTTGCACTAAATGTGCAATACTACAGGCCAGCTTTATACGACGATCTGATAACAATTAAGACCATACTAAAAGAATTACCCGAAAGCAATAGAATTGAATTTCACTCCGAGTTATATAATGAGCAGGAACAATTGCTTAATAAAGGGGTGACAACTTTAGTTTTTTATAACATGAAAGAGAAAAAAAAGGTGCATATGCCCGATGGACTCAAAGAAATACTAGCGCCTTTTTTTAAAAAGTAATATGGCTAATATACAGGCTTCAATAATAACAATTGGCGATGAATTGCTCATTGGCCAAACCATTGATACCAATTCAGCTTTTATAGCCCAGTGCCTTAATAAGCTTGGTATTAACATACTAAGGAGAGTAGCTGTAGGAGATGAGGCTGATGCTATTAAAAGCTCACTGGATGAAGAACTACAACACTCAAATATTGTATTGATAACTGGTGGTTTAGGACCTACTGCAGACGATATAACCAAGCCCTTGTTGTGCGAATATTTTGGTGCTAGGCTGATAGTAAATGAAGATGTGCTGGCCCATGTAAAAGAAATATTTACTAAAAGAAAACGGCCTTTACTGGATAGAAACCTCAAGCAGGCCGAAGTGCCCGATAACTGCAAGGTATTGCATAATAAAATGGGAACTGCACCGGGCATGCTGTTTGAAAAGAATAACAAAATAGTTATCGCAATGCCTGGTGTGCCATTTGAGATGGCAAATATTATGACAGATGAGGTAGTTCCTTATCTGGAAAAGAATATTGTGAGTGATGCATTGGTACATCGGTCTATAATGACTGCAGGAGAAGGTGAAAGTTTTATTGCTGAACGCATTAAAGATATTGAAGAATCTTTGCCGCAACATATCAAGCTGGCATACTTGCCCGATTCAGGTATTGTTAAGCTGAGGCTAACGGGCAAGAGTAACAACAAAACCTTTCTAACAGCAGAATTGGATGAATGGCAACAGAAACTGGCTCAGAGGCTGGATAATATTGTATTAGCCTTAGAAGATACGCCTCTTCAAC
This sequence comes from Bacteroidota bacterium, assembly GCA_023436685.1. GTDB lineage: Bacteria > Bacteroidota > Bacteroidia > Chitinophagales > Chitinophagaceae > Polluticoccus. Next base: position 2,225 of record JAEZIL010000020.1, read on the forward strand.
AGTTGATAGGAACATCCTTGTTACAACAAAAAGCAACACTTGCCCTTGCTGAAAGTTGTACAGGAGGCATGGTTGGCCATTATATCACCCAAGTGCCCGGTGCAAGTAAATATTTCAAAGGGAGTATTATTTGCTATCAAAACGAGATAAAAGAGCATTTGCTGGGTGTACCCAAAGAAACAATAGAGCAATTTGGCGTCATTAGCCAACAAACTGCTGTTGCTATGGCCGAGCAAGCGAGAAAAGTACTGAATGCAGAATATAGTTTCTCTGTTACAGGACTGCTAAGTGCCAGCGAAGATGAAGAGCGTGTGCCAGTAGGTACGGTTTGGATGGCCGCTTCGTCTGAACACAAAACCGTATCAAAAGAGTTTCGCTTCTTTTACGATAGGCATAAGAATAAGGAAATGGCCCTGCAAATGGGTATGCTTATGATATGGAAACTTATCAATGATAAATTATAATAATGGTGTTTCTTATAGGCATGCCTGGGTCTGGTAAAAGCTATTGGGGCAGGATATTGGCTGAAGAGCTAAATATGCCTTTAATAGATATGGATGACCTAATATCGGCCAGTGAGGGCGAAAGCATTTCAAACATATTTGAGCAGAAGGGTGCCGTTTACTTCCGTAATAAAGAAACAGAAATACTAGAGCATATCATTCGCAACTCATCATCTAATACAATAGTTGCATGTGGCGGCGGCACGCCTGTTTATCATAACAATATAAAAAAAATGAAGGCGAACGGCTGCGTTATTTTTTTGAGCACAGATATAAATGTGTTATTTGACAGGCTAAAAAGGGATAACACGCGTCCGTTAATTTCCAATATTGACAAGAAAGATACTTTGCAACAGATGCTGGAACAAAGGAAGGAAATATATGAGCAAGCCCACTACGTTTTAAATGCAGAAAAACTTTCTCTTACTACCTTTGCAAAAACGATTCAACTATGTATAGACCGGCTTTGATCTCAGCGGCAATTTTTGCTGCACTGGCTGTAGTATTAGGTGCCTTTGGTGCCCATGCTTTGAAGCAGGTGCTTACCGCTGAACAATTGCAAACATTTGAAACGGGGGTTAAATACCAGTTTTACCACAGCTTTGCCTTATTAGCTACAGGTATATGTTTTTCAGTTTTTCAAAATAGACAACTAAAGATGGCCAGTACTTTTTTTATAACTGGTATTTTATTGTTCAGCGGTTCATTATATGCCTTAACCCTCCTTAAAATGAATGGTGAAGTTGGATTGGGTGGGGTAGGTATCATTACACCTATAGGCGGGGTGTTTTTTGTATTAGGATGGTTGATGTTGCTGCTTGGCTTTTTGAAGAAGTAATATAAGTATTAAAAAGATTGAGGATTTGTATATTCACAATCGAAATACCTGAATTATGAGGTACATAGCGCTTATTGCGGCCCAAATGGCTGCTGATGTTGATGCACAGGTGCTGTTGCAGGAGTTGGATAGTGTTAAGCTTATTTGCTACACCTATAGGTCGGTTAAGGAAACAGGATTGTTTGATGAGGTTTTTGTAGTGACCACTAACACAGACATTGTTGAGGCAATAGAGCAGTTTGGCGGTAAAGTTATGATGAACAAAACCGCACATGCCACAGCTACCGATAGTATTGCAGAGATGGCAATGGACATCGATGCAGATATATTTGTGAATATACCGGGCAATTTACCCTTCACGAATAAAGCATCTTTGCAAAAACTATTGAGTGCTTTTGATGGCCCATATGGCAATAGTATACAGGTAACCTCAATAGTGCAGAAATTTAAAAAGGATGAAGATGTAGCAGATGCCAGGCACATAAAAGTTGCTATCGACTTGCGGCAAAATGCATTATTTTTTTCTCATAGTGTAATACCCTATTTGAAGCATTCGTCATTTCTCATTAACTATTACAGGCACGTGCCCGTTTATGCTTACCGGAAAATTGAATTATTGAATTTTGCGCTCCTGCCTAAATCTCCGTTAGAAACTGCAGAACAGATAGAGTGCCTCAGGTTTCTTGAAAATGGCGTTTCCATACGAATGATTATCTCTCAGTATCCTGATATTATTATACGTAGCAGGGCTGATTTTGATATTGCAAACGATTTCAAGGCTTCTGTTTCGGGATAAGAATTCCATTGCTACTTTTGTCATAGCTTCAACTCTTGTATCCGTATAAATACTTAAATATATTACTGGCAATAGTGCTGGTAACCTTGGGTATATTAATAATACCAGGGTTAATAAGCGCCTGGTGGGTAATTGTACCGGTGGCAGTGCATTTTATTATATTCTTTATAGGTGCAATAAACATCCGGCAGAATTTCTATCTCCGTAGCCTTTACAAAGGGAAAAATGAAAAGCTATTATCGCTCACATTTGATGACGGGCCTACACCCTATACCAATGAGATATTGGATATTTTAAAAAATCAGAATGTTAAGGCTACTTTTTTTACTATTGGTGTCCATGCTGCTAAACATCCGCAATTGGTAATACGCTGGCATAATGAAGGCCATACAATTGGCAATCATAGCTACAATCATGGATTTAATTTCGATTGGCTTAGCAGCAAAAAAATGGCTGTTGAAATTGAGCAAACCAATAGTCTTATACAAGAATTAACAGGGGTAGTACCCAATCTTTTCAGGCCTCCTTACGGCATAACCAATCCTAATCTTAGCAGAGCGGTAAAATGGACAGGCATGGCATCTATCGGGTGGAATATTCGCAGCTTTGATACTAAATTGAAGGATCCTGATAAGTTAATGAAACGTATTTTGAGTAAAGTGAAAGGGGGAGATATCATATTGCTACACGACTCAATGGAAGTAACTATGAAAATTTTAACGCCTTTAATTGAACAAGCAAAACAAATGGGCTATACCTTTGTGCCTGTAAATGAGCTACTTGAAATTGAGCCTTATAAGAAGGCTTAGCGTTTTTATACTGTTATTTACTGCACAACTTTCTATTGCGCAGCCTACCGGGTTTACTGTGGTTAAAAATACCGGGGAGCTAAAAAATGCATTGGCTGAGTCTAATAATGCCATACAAACCCTGATCTGTGATTTTACGCAGGTTAAAAATATGGCTTTATTGAAGGAGAGAATCAGGTCAAAAGGACAGTTTTTCTTTAAGAAAGAAGATAAAGTACGTATTGAGTATACACACCCCTATACCTATCTAATGGTGATGAATGGCAGCCAAATGATGATAAGAGATGAGCAAAAGACTAGTAAAATAAATACGGGCAATAGTAAAATACTTCAATCAGTCAACCGTATCATGGTTGATTGTATGCGGGGCACGATGTTTCAAAATACAGACTTTAAGGTAAATGCCTTTGAGAATAATACAGATTATCTCTTACAACTATCACCCGTCAATGCTGCGATGAAGAAAATGTTTAGCAGCATAAACGTATACCTTTCAAAAAAAACAATGGATGTAATACAACTGGTTATGACCGAGCAAGGCGGGGACAATACAACAATGTCGTTTAGCAATATCCGGCGCAATACTACGGTCAATGAACAGCTTTTTAAAACTAAGTAGTTTTTTATTTGCGGTAGTTCTAATCGCTTCCTGTAGCAATCCTTATAAACATTTACAGTTAGCACAATCTGCACAATCTGCACGGCAGTATATACCTGTTTTTGACCGTATATTATATCGTTGCACAGTAAACGGCAGGTTTTTATTTAAAAAATATCATATAAGTGGGTTGCTGCTGTTCAAAGAGTTAGAAAATGGCACGGTACGTGCTATATATCAAAATGAAATGGGTTTGACCTTCTTTGATTTTGAATGGAACGGCGAAATATTTCAATTAAACAAGATCATAGAACAATTAAATAAGCCAGCCCTCGTTAAAGTCTTGAAGAAGGACATGGAGCTGTTGCTGATGAAAAACCTGGATTGGGAAAAAGAAAAGCTGTATTTGAGTAGGGGTAATGAGCAGTTTTATTGTCTTAATATAAAGGATGGAGGCTTGGCTTACTACATTGAGCGGAACAAGGAGTTGGTAAGAATAGAAAATGCGGGAAAAACAAAGGTTATAACAATGCTTGTATCGGGTAAAGGTACTCCTGCTGCAATGCCTGAACAGATATTTATAGATCACCACAAAGCAAATTTTACTATAGAACTTGAAAAACTAGAGCAAGATGTTAATGAATGATTTTTACAAAATAGAATATATACAGAGAGACCCTAACAGCGTTTCTTGCAAAGTATCGTTCAATACGCAACACGATATTTTCAAAGGCCACTTCCCATCTCAACCAGTAGTGCCAGGCGTGTGTATGATGGAAATGGTAAAAGAATTGCTGGAGCAACAAACCGATGAAGCACTTTGGCTAAGAGATGCGGGGAATGTGAAATTCCTTCAATTGATAACGCCCGATGTGAGTCCTATAATTAATATATCCTGGCAAAAGAATAAGCAAGGCTACGAGGTAAACGCCTCATTTAAAAATGAAGTTTCGGACCTTTTCAAGCTTACAGGTAAATTTGAGCCTAGTTATACACATTAAAAAAGCCTCATTCGAGGCTTTTTTAATGTTAAATGAGTTCCTTTAGCTTATCTATTACAGTATCCACTTCTTCTTTAGTATTATGCCTTGAAAAGGAGAAACGGATAGGCTCCAGGTTTTGACTTTGGCCATTGTATAATGCCTTAATTACGTGACTGACAGAGCTTGCTCCACTGCTGCATGCGCTACCCCCACTTACGCAAATACCTGCCATATCAAGATTAAATAGCAACATGTCAGATTTATCGTTGCGTGGAAAGGCAACATTGAGCACAGTATATAGGCAGCTTCCATTACAATCACCATTTAGCTGTGCCGATGGAAAATTTTGTTGTAGCTTTTCTGTCATATATTGCTTAAGAGCTTTTATATGCGTACTGTCCTGCTCATATCGTTCGCTGGCTATTTCAAGGGCTTTAGCAAAACCAACTATACCATACAGGTTTTCTGTGCCTGCACGCATATTACGTTCTTGTGAGCCTCCTGAAAGTAAAGGGTTGATCCTGATATTTTCGTTAACATACAGCATGCCAACTCCTTTAGGGCCATGAAATTTATGTCCTGCTGCACTTACAAAATGTATATTCAGCGTTTTAAGATCTATAGGATAGTGGCCAATAGTTTGTACCATATCGCTATGGAATATGGCATTGTATTTACTACACAATTCGCTCACCGCCTTTACCTTTAGCAGGTTGCCAATTTCATTGTTAGCATGCATTAAGGTAACCAGTGTTTTTTCAGCACTATTGGCTAACAATTCTTCTAAATGCGTCAGGTCGATATGACCCTTGCTGTCTAGTTTAACAAAACTCAGTTTAGCCAGTCCATATTTCTCCATATTCTCCACAGTATGGAGGGTGGCGTGATGCTCGATAGGTGAGGTAATTATATGCTTGCAACCCAGATCTCGAACAGATGCGTTTATTGCCGTATTGCTGCTTTCTGTGCCGCCAGATGTGAAGAATATTTCTCCCGGTGTACAGTTCAATATGCGGGCCACTGTTTTTCGGGCCGCTTCAATAGCCATCTTTGTCTCGCGCCCGTAAGAATATATGGAAGACGGATTACCAAATTTCTCAGTAAGATAAGGCATCATTGCATCCAGTACCTCAGGATCTAAAGATGTTGTTGCTGCATTATCGAAATATATGCGACGCATAATAGACGTATTAGTTTAAAGAATGTGCAAAGTTACTTAAAATATACATTTTGTAATGGGTGTAAAACAGCAATGCCTGTAGGTTATTCCCACAGGCATTGAAAAATATATATAATAACTTACTTGATTTTACAGTTGTTTACTGCTCCCATTTGATCACACTTATCCCGTGCTTGAATCTTATTTCCGGCGTTAATGGTATGTTGGGTCAGCTTGCCCTTATAATCAATACACTCACAATAGTAGGTTCTTCTACATGAGGTAAACATAGTACCTGCAACCGTTGCAAACAAAATAGCAATCAATGCATTTTTCATACAATAAATAAATTCGTTCACAAGAATACACAAAAAAATTATTAAAAAATAGCCTTTATTACCTCTTGTTTAAATTAATAGTGACATCTCCATTTATAGGATAACCAACACAAGTCAATACCATTCCTTTAGCCAGCTCAGCGTCTGTTAACACTTCATTGTTTCTATGCCATACATTACCTTTTGTGCATTGCGCTGCACAAATACCACATATACCATTCTCACAGCTGTAGGGCAGTATAATATTGTTTTTCCTGGCCGATCTCAGTATGGTATCTGGGTATTGACTAGTGAAAATATACTGGCTGTTATTATATAGAATTTCCACAGTATGGGCATTCTCATCTGGTGGCTTTATGATCCTGGTAATTACATTCGTATTGAAATTCTCTTTTTTTATTTTATCGCCGGCTATTCCTGCTTCTTCCAGCCCCAATATTACCATCCTCATATACGGAAACGGCCCGCATACATAAAAATGGGTTTGCTTATCGTAGCTCGTTTTTTTCAGAATTGCAGGTAAAAGTGTTTTGCTAAGCCTGGCCCTCGAAAGATCGGACGCTGTACTAAACAGGTATTCTATTTTAAATCTGGATTTATATCTAGTCTTTAGCTCTTCCAGTTCGTTGTAAAATAATGTATCTGCTATAGAGCGGTTGCTATAAATTAGGGTAATACGCTGATGCGGATGTAGAATAAGTGCAGTTTTAATAAGCGAAAAGATAGGGGTAATGCCTACACCAGCTGCAAAAAAGAAGAGGTCCTTAATTTTTTCAGCATTTTGAAGTGTAAAAAAACCACCGGGCTCTACACAATCTATTATATCCCTCGGTTGAACTCTATCAAAAAGAAACCTGGACATGATGCCATTATCAATACGTTTTACTGTGATAGCAGGTTGCTCATGTACCATAGGTGAAGATGAAAATGAATAGGATCTTCTTTCCTCTATACCGGTATGTTGAGATATGAGCGTTATAAATTGCCCTGCTTCATATGTAATTGGTGAACCATCCGCGTAACATAACGTATAGGTCTTTACATCTTTAGTTTCCTGCTTTACATTTAGTATTGTTAGCTTCAATATTTTAGTATTTGGGATAAATATAATTAAACCGCTAATCAAGTTTTTTAAGGATTAATTTCAGTGGCTAAAAATATATTGTATCTTGTAGGTATAGTTTTTATAAGTTTTAATGTGCTGCATAACCAGGGCTAGAGAGGCGCATTAAAAACTAACAAAATGAACGACAAACTGTATATCAACAATAAAACCAATAAACCAATGCAGGCTACAATTTGCGATGGTTATACTGGCAACTACGTTTTAAAATGTGAACTTCACCCGGGGTCGAATGAAATAGCTGTAACTAGCCTTAATGCAGGTGTATATAGAATATCCCTTACTGATCACAATAACTCTGTGATTTACGAGCAAAAATTAATACGCGACTAATAGCACTAATTATCTGGAGTATTAATTGGTTGCCAGCAGGCTATCATTTCTCTGTGTCAATAGTCTTTAGCAAGCCTTCCAGTAGATTAGTCCACTGTATTGAAGAAAAAGCAGCTATAGCGGTTGCAGCAACAGCTATGTTGCGTACGGTATCTAAAACATTATCTGTCTGCGTATTGGGTACTTCATTCCGACCGTAATAATATGCAGCTACAATCTTGCCCCACCTCTTTATTTGAATTGTGCTGGTTGCTGTATCTTTAAAAAAATGAGCTGTGGATTCATTTTTATTGACTGGTGCAGATATAGGCCGTAACCGTATTGAAATCATTTCACCATTTTCATCTGGGTAATCGTCATATACTATTTCCTCAACCTTTACCCAGTCCTTACTATTACCTGCTACATTACCAGGGCCGGGAATATCTATGCAAATATCATCACCAACATGTGCATTCCTGTTTAAAGGTGTACCGTTTATATCAGTTAATTGAAATTCGGCGCTTGTACCGTCAATTAATTTCTTCCATTCATTAACGTTAAGCAGTCGCTCTTTTGCTAACAGAAACATGTCCTCCGCATCTTCCTGCGTTTCCATTATTACTTGCCTTTTAAAGTCTTTTGAGGCGCCATACACTTGTTCAGGAACATGATTATCCATATATTATACTCTCCTTTCTATATATAAAAGGAAATCCGTGCCAGATATTTGGCATGAAAATTTTGCAAAATATAATCATGCTTGCATTTGAAACCTATGAAGAGCATGAGCGTCATTTACCAACCAAAGGAAAGTATATCATCGCTCAGTTCACACAAGAATATATTATTGTATATCAAGCTTTTAGAGATAGTGTTGCTGAATATGCAGTAGCTAATCAAAGGTTTGGGAGTGAAGACTATGATTTTGGACGTACCACTTGGCTGAAGCCTAGTTTTTTGTGGATGATGTATTACTCGGGCTGGGCAAATAAGCAAAACCAGGAAAATGTATTAGCTATAAAAATCAGTATAGCCGGCTTTGAGGAAATATTGAAAAATGCAGTACTTAATAAATTCTACGATAGCCTGCCTCTACTTGACATTTTCCGGAAAAATAAAACTCCCGAGCAAATTCAGTGGCAATGGGAATCGTACCACGATCTAAGAGGGAATAAAACAGATAGGAAAGCAGTGAAGATTGGATTAAGTGGTGACATGCTGCAAAGGTTTAATAACGAATGGATACTGGAAATACAGAACATAACCGAATATGTAAAACAGCAGCAGAAATTAGTAAAAGAGGATAAAATAGATCAGGTACTATTGCCCAGAGAGCGAGCTTATGCCCCCAAAGACCTAACTATTCTGAAAAAAATTGATGCAACTACTATATCACTGTAATATGACTATACACCATGTACAACCGATAGAAGTATTACCCTTATTCCCTGTTCTCGATAGTAAATTAATAGAGTTACTCAGGTCGCTAACACCTGAGGAATGGCAGAAACCTACAATCGCAAAGCTTTGGAAGGTGAAAGATATAGCAGCCCATCTTCTTGACGGTAACTTGAGAAGCCTTTCCTTGATACGGGATGCCTATAATGGTGACCTGCCAGGCGAAATTAAAATATATGCAGATATGGTGGATTACCTGAATAGGCTTAATGCTGATTGGATACAGGCCTCAAAAAGATTAAGCCCTACAGTCATTACAGATTTGCTGGAAAGCACAGGCAGAGAATATTATGAGCTAATTAAGTCTTTAGATCCGTGGGAAGATGCAAAATTTTCTGTAGCATGGGCAGGTG
>JAEZIL010000037.1 GCA_023436685.1 Bacteroidota bacterium
ATATAATAAACACACCTGCATCATTTTTGCTTGTAGCCATGATATGTTTTTATATACTTGGCTGTGTGCAGCGATGGGATAGATGGGTAAGCATAGCCGGCTCTGTTATTTATGCATTTTCTACTTATAATATTATATTAATAATAGCCGGGCATAATACTAAGATGTATACCATAGCCTATTTACCGGCTATGATAGCGGGACTATTGTTGGTGTACAGAGCCAGGTATTGGACGGGAGTACCTCTTTTAGCAATTATGCTGGCATTTATGGTATCGAACCAGCACTACCAGGTGTTGTATTATGTAGCTATGATGATAATATTTATGGTCATTACATTCTTTGTAATAGCAATAAAACAACACAAGCTAAAACAATTTTTCATATCGTCTGTCATTGCACTGGTAGTTGCCTTTATTGCTTTAGGACCAACTATGCAGGCATTCCTTTCTACTTTAGAGTTTAACAAAACAACCATGCGTGGAGGGCAAAGTGAGCTAACCTTCAACCATGATAAAGAGAAAAAGGATGGTGGGCTTGATAAAGAATATGCGTTCAGGTGGAGTAATGGAATAGGAGAGACATTTTCATTAATGATACCGTTGCTTTATGGAGGTGCATCTAGTGAAAATATTGGTGCTGATACCCATTTTGGTGAAGCATTGGCTAATTACGGTGTACCTGAAGAATATATTGAACAGATCACAGCTCAAGCCCCAATGTATTGGGGGCCACAACCATTTTTATTGGGGCCGGTATATTTTGGTGCAGTAGTATGTTTTCTTTTTGTATTAGGTACTATGATAGTGCGCAGTCCCCACAAATGGTGGATTATTAGCATCAGTGCATTAGCAATTGTCATGTCGTGGGGTAAGAATTTCGCAGGCTTTAATTACTTTCTATTCGATACGTTACCTGCGTTCAACAAATTCCGCATCCCTTCAATGATATTAGTACTTCCTCAATTTCTATTCCCTTTGCTTGGGCTTTGGGCACTTAATGATATAGTAAAAGAAAAGATAAGCAAAGAAGAATTATGGCGTAAAACAAAGCTAGCTGTTATTATAACAGCGGGTATATGCCTCGTCATAGGCGTTTTGGGCAGTACTTTCTTTTCTTATAGATCTGAATTGTCGGATGCAAGCAATGCACAACGTTATTCTCAAATGCTTAACAACAAAGATGCAGGACCGCAGATAGTAAAGGCAATACAGGAAGACAGGGCATCCATAGCATCAAAAAGCGCATTAACAAGCGCTGTGTATATAATACTTGCAGGTGCAGTGATTTGGGCATTCTCGCGTAAAAAAATAAAGCCTCAAATGCTGGTGGCTGGCATAGGCCTGTTAGCTGCAATCGATCTTATCTCTGTAGCGGGGCGTTATCTTAACGAGGATAGATATCAGGAAGATGCTGATGAACTGGCTTTTCAGCCAAGGCCTGTAGATCAGCAGATTTTGCAGGATCCTGATCCTTACTATCGTGTATTGGATGTAACAAAAGATATATTTAATGACGGCCAGCAAGCGTACTTCCATAAAGTTATAGGTGGCCATAGCCCTGCTAAGCTGGAGATATACCAGGATTTGATAGATGTGCACATGAACGGCAAGTTCAATATGCAGGTACTAAACATGCTGAATACGAAATATATAATATTTGCAGGTGGTAAGAACGGTGAACCTGTGGCTATGCCTAATCCCGAAGCTTTAGGCAATGCATGGTTTGTAAACGAAGTAAAATGGGCCAATACTGCTGATGAAGAAATACTGAGCATGAAAGCTAATTACCTTGGCGATACAACACAGGTGCCTGATGCATTTAAACCTGCGACAACCGCTATTTTGCGTAATACGTATAAAAATGAGTTGAATGGGTATACATTTGGAAAGGATAGCACAGCAGCAATTAAATTGACAAAATACGGTTTGGATCATCTCACTTTCACATCTAATAATAGTCAAAATGGTGTGGCTGTGTTTTCTGATATTTATTATCCGCACGACTGGCATGCCTATGTAGATGGGAAGGAAACGCCTATTATGAAGGCTAACTACGTGCTGCGAGCTATAAAAGTACCTGCTGGACAGCATAAAATCGAGTTTAAATTTGAAGCAAAAGCTTATGAAACAGGTGATAAAATAGCAGCGGTATGCTCGGCCATATTGGTGCTGTTGCTGATAGGATCGATAGTGAAAAACCTGAGAAAACCAGAACAGGAAGAAACAGGTGCGGATATAGATAATGCATGAGTATACAAACGTCAAATTTTCTGAAAAATGCTTTCGGGCTCAGGCGCGAAATGAGTATGGGCTTTTACCTGTGTGACTTTTTATTCAGAAAAGTATTGAGACAAAATGCAGATACAAAATGGGCAATTCACCATACGAGTACTATACATTCGCCTGACAGAATAATAAGAGGAAAAAATGTATACCCTGGCGACTCGCCAGGAGTATACATTAATGCTAATAATGGTATAGTTATTGGCGATTATACTAATATTGGGCCTAATGTAGGTATTATATCATCGAATCATGACGTAATTAATAACGATAAACAGGTGCCTGCCACATCAATAGAAATAGGGCGCTTTTGCTGGTTAGGCATGGGGGCTGTGGTATTACCAGAAGTAAAACTTGGCGATTTCACTATTGTTGGTGCCGGAGCAGTGGTAACCAGTAGCTTTACTGAGGGTTATTGTGTAATAGGCGGTAATCCTGCTAAAGTCATCAAACAATTAAATAAAGAAGCATGTGATGCTTTCGCGTTGGGCAAACAGTAATAGTTTTTCCGGCAATACCTTCTTCATATTCCTGATAAGGTTTTTCCCAACACTGGCAAATGTGCTGGTGATGATCTTACTATCGCATAAGCTAGATACTGCTACATACGGACTTTACCAAACGTTTTGGGTACAGGTTTATGTACTTAGTACTATTGCATGTCTTGGCCTGCAGGGATTTCTGCTAACATATAACCCTCAAGTAGTAGCCGGTTTAATACAAATGTTACAAAGAAGGGGCTTTGTGCTTTTTTCTGTTTGGATAATATTGGTAAGTGTTGTCTTTGCTTATCTGCAATACAATAAACTTGAATTACCATTTATTGTTCCATTTGCGTTTTTAAGTGTGTATTCTATTAATATTATAGTTGAAACAATATTGTCAATCAATAGGAAGTTTAAGTTGCTGGTGATAGGAAATGTGCTGTATACACTTGCTTTTATTGTATTGCACATAGTTATTTTAAACGATGGGTTCAATATAAATAAATTATTTACGTACCTGCTATTCATTAGCATAGCCCGTTTTGCTGTTTACTTGCCTATTTCAATAGGTGTTGTTAAAAATCAAGGAATAGTACCTGTTAGCAAAAGCATCAACGAAGTAAGGTCACTTTGGTTTCACTTAGGGTTGTATGACATGTCGCAGATGCTGTTCAGGTGGGTAGATAAATTCATTATTGGCTTATTGCTTACTGAAGAGCTGGCAGCTATTTATTTTAACGGATCGCAGGATATACCGTTTTTGCCATTGCTTTTGGGTGCGGCAGGTAGTGCGGCCCTTATGCAATTGGCTACAGCAAAAAATAAAGTTGATGAAGATGTGTATATAGTTCAGCTATTACAACATTCATCAAGAATATTGTCATCGATTGTGTTTCCTGTATTTTTCTTTTGCGTTTTTTTCAGAACTGAATTGTTCAGTGTGGTTTTATCTGAAAAATACTTGCCTGCTGTGCCCGTATTCTTGATATCTGTAATGGCTATACCGCTTCGTGCTTATAGCTTCACTACCATATTGCAAAATAAGCATAGGGGAAATATTATAAACCTTGGCGCGTTCCTTGATCTGCTGCTTGCCATTGTTTTAATGTACCCACTGTATCTCGTAATGGGCTTGCCGGGTGTTGCTCTGGGCTTTGTTGTGAGTAGCTACCTCCAAGCGTTATTTTACTTATATTATTGTGGCAAACTAATGAATATAGCACCAATAGCTCTGTTGCCTTTAAAAAATTGGTTTGTCAAGCTATCTGCATTTGCAAGTGCTTTTTATGCAGTACATTACGCTGTGAGAATGATTGGCGATCCAAAAACTACTTTAATTTGCGGGGCTGTATTTCTTACAATATCTATAGCCGTAACAATAGGCCTTGAAGTCAGAGCTGCAAGAAACCGAAATAGGCTAATACTCTAGAAAATGATGAGACGAACTTTACTTCCATAGGCTTAATACAAAGGCTAGGTGTGCCATAGTTCGATCCGTTTATTTCGTAGTAAAATTTTTTGTGATTAGAAATTCCCGATTCTGAAAGTATATTTGCTGTAATTTTACAAAGCGATTACAATCTAAAATTAACTCTGCCTGACTAATAT
>JAEZIL010000041.1 GCA_023436685.1 Bacteroidota bacterium
TACTACTCTTAAAAAAGTATGCCCTGGCCTGTAACTAACAGGGATGCTGTGGTTAATATAACTATTAGCAGAGATGGAAACGGAGGTATGCACGCCCATATCGTATCGGTAAAAGATGTGGTGCCTGTTAAGGCAGGCATAGTACGCGTACCGTTCTCTAAGGTAACCTGGAAAGTGAAGCCACTAAATAGCAATACACTGAATGTAGAATATGAGGCGCTGGTAGACCCAGGTGGGTCGTTGCCCGCCTGGGTGGTTAATATGTTCTCTACCAAAGGCCCTTTCGAAACGTTTAAGTCGCTGAGAGGAATAAGTGAGAAGCGGCTTGCTAACTAGCACTTATCAGCTCTTCCACCAGGCCTGCTATCATATCGCGCACTTTGTTGAAATCTTCCCTATCCATATTCCTGGGGTCAGGTATTTGCCAGTCTATTTGTTGTTTCGATGGCATCCATGGGCATGCATCGCCACAGCCCATTGTTACTACTGTATCAAAAGGCGCCTCATCTTTTATATCATTAAGGCTTTTGCTGCTATGCGTGGTAAGATCATAATTCAGCTCCTTCATCGCAGCTATAGCCTTAGGGTTTATTATACCACTTGGGTTTGAGCCTGCACTAAAGGCCAGTACCTTATCTTTTCCGTATATATTAGCAAATGCCTGCGCCATCTGGCTGCGGTTGCTATTCTCAATACATACAAATAGTATCTTCTTCATAGTTTATCAATCTTAATAACACTGATGGCGATCCATAACAGGTTAATGATAGTAAAACGCGGATCGAAGCCATAGATAATATTGAGGGAGATAATACCAAGCAATATTATTCCAAACCGTTTGTGCCTTAAGAGGTAGGCTATTGTGTTTTGTTTCATCTGAAAATATTAACAGCAGCCGGAACCGGGCTCACAACATGCAGCTTGTTTTTCAGCATATACAGTAATGCTATATATACCCGTTTTGCTTTCTTTGTAAGCCTGTATTTCTTCTTCTGTCAAGTAGCTGCTTAATATATCATCAGGTATCACAATTGGCTTCTGCTTTTGCACAATTACATTTTTGAATCCGTTCGTATTGATGAGCGATAGGTATTCATCTCTTTGTATCGCACCCGAAACACATCCGGCGTACATCTCGGCAGCATTTTGCAGTTTTGGAGGCAGGTTGCCGGCCAGCACTACATCCGATATACTAAAATGCCCGCCCACCTTCAGCACACGGTATATTTCTTTAAATACATTGTCTTTATCGGGTACAAGGTTCAATACGCAATTGCTCACTACTACATCGGCAACATTAGCTGTAACAGGCATCCGCTCTATATCGCCTTGCCTGAATTCTACATTGTTATAATTCAGCTTTTCTGCATTTGCCCTAGCTTTGGCTATCATGGCATCTGTAAAGTCAATACCTATTACCTTGCCTTTTTCCCCTACTACCTGCCTGGCTATAAAACAATCGTTGCCTGCACCGCTGCCCAGGTCTATAACAGTATCGCCTTCTTTCATTTTAGCATATTCTGTTGGCAGGCCACAGCCAAGGCCAAGGTCAGCATCGGGGTTATATCCTTCCAGGGTGGTATAGTCATCGCTCATGATATTGTATACCTCCGTAGAGCAGCCACCCGATCCGCAGCAAGATGACATGTTGGTTTCTTTATCCTGAAGCGCTATCTCGCTATATTTCTGCTTTACAAGCTCTTTCAGGGCTTCGCTGTTTTTTGTTTTGTTTTCCATTGCAATATTACGATTGATATGTATAAAAAAAAGCTAGCAACAGTTGCCGGCTATATTAATTTCTTTAAAAAATGTTGTAAAGATGTCTTTATAATTATTCCATACTGCCGGATTGATACAGTAACAAATACTGGTTCCCTCAATAGTTCCCTGAATAAGGCCTACATTCTTTAGTTCTTTAAGATGCTGGGATATGGTTGCCTGTGCCAGCCCCAATTCATCTACCAGGTCGCCACAAATACAGGCATTTACCTTTAGCAACTCCTGCAATATAGCAATGCGGGCCGGGTGCGCTATAGCTTTAGCCATTGCAGCTATCTCGTTCTGCTTTTTAGTAAACAATTCTGCCTTAGTTGCTCCCATTAATCGTAAAATTACGATTAATATGAAACTGGCAAAATTTTTTTTTATTTAGCGCGTGGTAATGAAATTATAAACTTACATCCCATTCCCTGTTGGCTAATGCATTCTATATTGCCATTAAGGCTTTCAATTTGCGCTTTGGTCATGTGCAGACCCAAGCCCTTGCCTTCATATTCCATATGCAGCCGCTTATAAAAGCCAAACAGACTATGCCCGTGCTTTTCCATATCTATGCCTATACCATTGTCGCTAACCTCTATGTAGTGTATGCTTTCGCTGGCCCATGATCTGACCCGTATGTCCGGCTGTATATCCGTCCGTGTATACTTTAAGGCATTGGAAAGCATATTATAAACAGCACTATAAATATAAGAGCGGATACTGTGCATATTATCGGCATCCGTATCTATTGATACTGATACAACAGCATTGGCTGCTATTATCTTTTGTTCAAACAATGCCATAATACTATTCGTAACTTCAGTAAGGCTGAAGCTTTCAAATTTCTCATTTAGCTTTGATTTAGAGGATAGCAGCAAGTTCAGGTCTTTAATGATCATATCAAGCGTGTCCGCAGTTTCCATTATCCTGGCTGTTACGTCATTTTTCTCATCATTGCTAAGCGGCAATTGCAGCACGCTTGCAGCACCCAATATACTGGCCACAGGTGCCCGCAAATTGTGAGATACAATGTAGTTGAACTGCATCAGCTCATTGTATTTATTATTCAGCTCCACTATCATCTGCTCTCGTTCTTCAGCGGCACGCTTGCGGCCGGTAATATTACGTGCTGAAGAGAATATTTGGGTTACAGGCTGTCCGGCTGTAAGTTTTGGTATAAAATGATCTTCGAGCCAAATATAGGTGCCGGCCTGCTTACTAAGTATCTTGTACGAGCAAACCATTTCCTTACCGGCCAGTACTTCATCAATAGTATCTGAAAACTGCCTCCTGTATTCAGGATGTATGGCGTTAAACCATAGTTGCGGATCGCGGTAAATATCAGCTTCTTCATAACCCAGTATCAGTTTTACACGCGGACTGACAAACTCATACGATATCTCTTTTGTATCGGGCTCTATTCTAAGTGCATATACTATCTCACTTATGTTATGTAATGTGTCTTGAAGTAGGGTATTTTTTTGCTCAAGCTCTTTTTGATAAAAGGAAAGTTCTTCGGATAGCATGTTAAGCCCCGATAAAACAGTGTTCACAAAATCATCTTCGTCATCTATCTGTGCCCTTTCCGAGAAATTGCCCCTGCTAAGCTCTACCAGAAGATGAATTACCTTGTCTATACGTTGCTGATCGATTGTAACCATTAACTGCTCTTATGCTGCTTTGCCCAGTTATACGCTTCTTCAATATTGGTGAACATACGCGTGGGTAAAGTAGGCTTCGCCAAGCCTATAAAAAAGTTGGCCACCATCTTGCCAATGTTAGAACCGGTAAGTAATGCAACTGCCGTTATTGATTTTTGAGGCTCCGGGCCGGCATAAAACGCCCTGGCCTCTCTGCTCATGGTTTTTACTTTTGTAAGGTCGATAAGGAACGGGCGGCGTATGCCGGCAGCAAGTGCTTCGTTGATACGCGTATTCTCTATAGCATCTTCAAGGCTATGCACTTCATGTGCTGTTGCCAGGGCAATGATAATACCGTCTTCATTTAGCCAGGTATATCCTGAACGCGAAAGCGAAGCATTGGGAGGAGGAGTAAGAATATCTTTCATCATGGGTAACCTTCAATAGTCTGAATATACTATTTTTTGGTATAAATTCAATTGCACCACTAAGCCAGCCTGGTGCCTTGTATCAGCCAGGCCTCTTTTACCGATTGCTCTTTAAGGTGCATAAATTGCTTACGCGCTTCATCTTGTTTAAAGCTTTCAAAGTCTGCGATACTATCAAACGATACAAGATGTATCTCGTAGGGCTTTTCTATGTGGTGCTCTATGTATGTATACTCATCGGGCCGCATCCGCAACAATAATTTGCCCCTGTATTTTGCTATTATAGGTATTGCTACTGCTTCAAATTGATTGAAAACGTGCTCTTGCCCCGGGTAAATGTATATAAGCTGCGTTATATAGACCATACATTTTATTGTTGTGGTAACTGTATTTCCTGTACAGGTTGAAACATTTGTTTGAGCATATCATAAAGTTCAGGATGCTTTTGCTGCAACTGCTCCGGCTTTTCAAAAAAATATTCCGAAACAACTGCAAAAAATTCGGCCTGGTTGGTTGCGCCATACAGGTTGATATCCGATTGCCATGTGCGTTTCATATCGGCAATGGTTTGGTGCATTAACCCCAGCCATGGCAACATATGCTGCCTGTTCAGTAAATATTCCGGTACTCCATCGGTTGAACCATCTGCTTTATCTATAAGGTGCACAAACTCGTGTATGATTGTATTGTTCCCGTCGGCAGCACGCGCAAAAGAATCTCTTACCGATTGTTTCGACAATATCATTTGCCTGTTCATAGCGCCATCTCCTACCATGCCCAGCACGTTACGCCCTGTTCCTTCGGTTTTGTATTCATGGTTAAAGCTATCCTTATATAGCAGCACTTCTGCTATGTTGTTGTACCGCCAGGTAGGAAAAGCGAATATTGGTATAATAGCCCCCGATGCTATAAGTATGCGATCAAGGTCTTCTACCACTACATCGCCCACACCTGTTATGGTTACACTGGCCAGGAAATCTGCTATTCTTCTTTCAAATATTGCTTTGTCGCTATCTTCCAGCTCTGTATAGAACTGTACATACTTGTTAAGTATATTCCTTGCATTTTTTGGCAGCACATAGGGTTGCTTTTTCTTTGCGCGCAACTTATAGGCTATCAATGCAACTACCGCTATTATTAGTATTATAAGGCCTGTCATTATTTGCTATCCTTCTTATCATGCAGCACTTTATGTATGTCCTCAACCTGCCTTATGAAACTTTGTATATCAGCCTCGGTGTCCGGGCCATACGCGCTTACAATCACACCTTTGGTCCCGTCTGTTGTTTCTATCAGGTATAATATTGCTAAGTCTCCCGGGTCCGATTCACCCTCGAAGCGGTAAAAATTACTGATCTTCACTTCATCGGGCAAAAAGCTTTTACCGGCTTCAGTAAACAATCTGCCTGCTCTTATAGTAAAATCATTGGTGTAGCCGTCTTGCCTTGCTTTTTCAAGTACTACACTTAGCGGCGTCATGGGTATTTTGTCGTTCGGTGTTTGGTCAGGTTGCATACTGTATAGGTCTTTTGTTATAAAGTTAAAGTATTAAGTGCAGCAAACATTTACATTCCATTCACTGGCCGCTTTATGAATATTCTTGAGAAAATAAAGGAAACGCTCTAGATGCAAGCGTCAGTAAAACATACCGTGCCCTATGC
>JAEZIL010000158.1 GCA_023436685.1 Bacteroidota bacterium
CAATTTGGGTGGGGTAACATCTTTTTTACCGCCTTCAGGAGGCACTACATTTGCGCAGCCGGTAGCCATACAAAAAATAATGAATAACAAAAAATACCTGAGCTGCAGATTGACCATTTGCGCCCAAAAATAATACAATATAAACAGCAATAGAGCGCTACAAAGTGATATTTATGCGTAGGTTTGCATCTTAACAATGCAAAATATAAGTATGCTATCCACCATATTGTTATTCTTTAATCTTTTTTGGTTTGCAGCACCTGCCGAAGAAGAGGTGGCACGTAGTATATATGACTTTAAAGTGCAGGCTTTGGATGGTAGTACCATTGATTTTGCTGATTTTAAGGGCAAAAAAATCCTGATTGTCAATACCGCATCGAAATGCGGCTATACACCACAGTATGAAGGATTAGAAAAATTATACAGGGAACATAAAGACGACCTGGTTATTGTTGGATTTCCAGCTAATAATTTTCTTTCTCAAGAACCGGCCAGTAACGAAGAGATAGCTGACTTCTGCCAGAAGAACTATGGCGTTAGTTTTCCTATGGCCGCTAAAGTATCGGTAAAGGGTAAGAATAAAGCTACTATTTACCACTGGTTGACTAATAAAAAATACAATAACTACATGGACAGCGAGGTAAAATGGAATTTTCAGAAATATCTCATTAATGAAAAAGGCCAATTGATTGCTGTATTTGACCCCAAAACCAAGCCTGAAAGCGAAGAAATATTAAAAGCTATTAAAAACTAAATAAAAAGCCCCAGTGAATTCCGGGGCTTTTTATTTCCTTAAATGTTAGATAGCTATCATCGTGGTAAAGGCGGTGCAGGCGGCATAGGAGGTCTTGGTGGGGCGGGCGGATGATGAGGTGCAGGTGGTGTAGGCGGATGGGGCACTGACACTACTGGTGCCGGAGCATGTCCACGACGAACATGTTTATGGTGTTTATGGTGTTTATGCTTCCCATGCTTGCAATACTTGCTATGCTTATGAGCATCGGCATTATACGATACCCCTGCAAACAACGCCATAAATAAAGCTATACTGAAAATTCTACGTTTCATATTTTATTGTTTTGGTCTAACAGATAAAAGTTTGCAAGTTTATTGCCAAAGAAGGTCAATAAAAGTTAAAAACAAATAGCACCCTATATAGAGTGCTATTTATCACAGATTTATAAGACTGGTTAAGACAATTTTCTTTTTAACTTCCAATTGGTAGTGCCATTACTTGTAGAATTAATTACACTTTTTTGCCTTTTATTTTTTTGCCATACTTCTGCACTTAGCAAAGCCGCTACTTCTGAAGCAATGGTATCCTCCTGCAAAAGGTATTCGGGCTTGAAATGTTTTTCAATAAATTTAGTATCGAAGTTGCCTGTACGGAAAGGTTCGGTACGAACTGCCCATTTACCGAAACCAAGGGTTGTTTGTATACCTTGAATATAATATTCATCAATAGCACGGCAAAGACGCTCAATAGCTTCGTTGCGCGTGGGTGCATGCACTACAAGCTTTGCAATCATAGGATCGTAAAATATAGGGATATCCATACCTTGCTCATAGCCATCATCAACACGCACACCAGGCCCCTTAGGAGGTTGGTACATTTGCAGAGTTCCTGTATCGGGAAGAAAATTATTGAAAGGGTCTTCAGCACATACACGCAATTCTATTGAATGCCCATTGATATTAATATCATCCTGCGTAAATGATAGCTTATTGCCTCGAGCCACATTAATTTGTTCTTTAACCAAGTCTATACCCGTTATCATTTCTGTAACGCAATGCTCCACTTGCAGCCGTGTATTCATCTCCAGGAAATAGAAATTAAGGTTTTCATCAACCAAAAATTCTACTGTACCTGCTCCATAATATTTGCACGAGCGTGCCACAGCTATAGCGCATTCGCCCATAGCCTTTCTTATATCGGGCGTCAGGCAGCTTGATGGTGCCTCTTCTATTAGTTTTTGATGGCGACGCTGTATAGAACATTCACGCTCGAACAGGTAAACATAATTACCATGTTGGTCGCCCATAAGTTGTATTTCGATATGGCGGGGAGCGCCTACATATTTTTCAATAAAAACATCATCATTACTAAAAGCGCTTAAGGCTTCGCTCTTAGCCATTTGCATTTGCTGCTCTAACTCTGCTTCGTTTTCTACTACACGCATACCTTTACCACCACCACCTGCAGACGCCTTAATGAGTATAGGATAACCAATACGGTTAGCAATTTGATGGGCTTCGGCTACGCTTTGTATAGGATCTTCAGTGCCGGGAACCATTGGTACATTAAATTTCTTAGCAGCCTGTTTAGCGGCTATTTTGCTACCCATTGTTTCGATAGAAGACGCTGAGGGCCCAATAAAAATAAGGCCCGCATCGGATACGGCCTTTGAGAACAAAGCATTTTCACTCAAAAATCCATAACCGGGGTGAATGGCATCAGCTCCGGTTTTCTTCGCTACTTCAATTAGCTTATCGGAGCGAAGATAGGATTGCGCAGAAGGTGCAGGCCCAATACATACGGCTTCATCTGCATAACGTACAAAGGGCATATTTCTATCTGCTTCAGAATAGACTGCAACTGTTTTTATGCCCATTTCTTTTGCTGTGCGCATAACACGCAATGCAATTTCGCCACGATTGGCAACTAAGATCTTTTGCATGCTGCTAATATAGTGATTAGTTAAGCTTTTGTAGATAATTACTGTTCAGAGCGCATTACTGTGCCCTTGCCATATTTTACAAACATATACAAGTATAAAACCCTGGAGATGCGCATGAGCCAAGGCTGTAGTAATAATGCAATTGCTATAGAAGAGCCTAAAGCGTAAAAAATGCTATTATCTTTATAAGACAGGCCTATAAATATCCAATAAGCAGCAAAACACATACCTAATAAGCCAACTGTAAGTGCATAGCTCACATAGCCCGTACCATAGTAAAACCCTACTTCAATTTCCATTTTTTGGCCGCATACTGAACAGCGCTCCGGCATTTCGAGCAAACGCCCTAAAGGGAAAACAGATGGATTAGTAAACATATTGCCTTTACGGCAATTAGGGCATTTCATCTTTAGTATGCTAGGTATCAAAGCCGGTTTCTCAGAGGACATGCTTGTAAATTTCCGCAAAGATACGACTGTAATATTGTATTAGCGAGCTGATAGGTATCAGCATTAGTTATAGGTCAACATCGAGCGCGGTAGCGTCGCCCTCGTGAGCATGAAAATACGCCCAAATAACCCGTGCTTTAGAGATCCCTACTATTTTCGTCAGTTCGCGCTCGGTAAGTGTTTTAATATTTTTAACGGAGCGGAAAGCCTGCAAAAGATCTGTTGCCGTCTTTTCTCCAATGCCCGGTATAGCTTCCAATTCATTTTTAAAGGTACCCTTACTACGGGTTTGCCTATGAAAGGTTATACCAAACCGGTGAACTTCGTCTCGTATATAACGTATTAACAAATGCACAGGGTTATCGTACGGTAATTGTAAGGGTTCCCTGTCTCCAGGGAAAAAGATAGACTCTTCTCGCTTGGCTAGCCCCACAATGGTCATCTTCCCTGTGAGGCCTAACTTATCAATACTTTCCAAGGCTGCACTCAATTGGCCTTTACCGCCATCTATAATTACTAATTGCGGAAGTGATATTCCCTCTTCTTTCAATCTTTTATAACGCCGGTAAACAACCTCGGCCATTGACGCAAAGTCGTTGATACCTTCAACAGTTTTTACATGATAATGCCTGTAATCTTTCTTAGAAGGTTGCCCATTCTTAAAGCACACCATTGCCGACACAGGATATGAGCCCTGGAAATTTGAATTATCAAAACACTCAATATGTGTTGGTAAATCACGTAAATGAAGAGCTTCCTGCATTTGTTCAAGAACCTTGATACTATTTTGCTTTGTTTCCTGACTAAGAAGTAATGTATCCTTCTTGCGCACTTCATCCCGAAAAATCTCAGCATTTTTATAACTCATTTCGAGCAACTTCTTTTTATCGCCAGCTTTTGGAACCGTAATCCTCAACATTGGGTCAGTAACCTGTACAGTGAAAGGCACAATAACTTCATTGGCATTACTATGAAATGTCTCTCTCAATCTATCAAGCGCTATGGATAGAATATTTTCATCTTCCTCATCTACTTTTATCTCTACCTGTATTGTTTTTGCATATATAACACTACCTTCAGATATCATCATATAGTTTACAAAAGCCTGCTCTTCATGCCTTATTAGTGTGGCCACATCTACATTGCCTATGTGCCGGTTCACCACCGTAGATTTGCTTTGATAGCTTTGTAATGCCTCTATTTTTTGACGATATATTTCAGCCTTCTCAAATTTCATTTCTGCTGCATATCCCAACATTTCATCCTTCAGGTATTTAATTACCTCGCCGGTGTTGCCTTTCATAATATGCCTCACCTGTTGCAATTTCTCACTATAGCCCCCTTCCGTCTGCAAGCCTTCGCATGGGCCCATACAGTTCCCAAGATGATATTCAAGGCAAACCTTAAATTTGCCTTTAGCAATGTTTTGAGGACTTAAATTAAGATTGCAAGTGCGCAAAGGAATGTTTTGCTTTACCAAGGCCAGCAGTTCTTTAACCCGCCATACACCTGTAAATGGGCCCAAATACTCTGAACCATCACGTATAAGCCTACGAGTAAGAAATACCCTTGGGAAAGGCTCCTTCTTTATAACAATATACGGGTAGGTTTTATCGTCCTTTAGTTCGATGTTATACTTTGGCTGATAGTGTTTAATAAGAGAATTCTCTAACAAAAACGCATCATGCTCCGTATTGGTAACAGTATATTCTATAGTGCTAATTAAGGTAACAAGCCGACGGGTTTTGAAGTTGTCTACAGTCTTGTTAAAATAGGAACTAACTCTTTTTCTCAGGTCTTTTGCCTTGCCTACATACAAAAGTTCATTCTGTGTGTCGTAATATTTATAACATCCTGGTTGATGAGGGATGGTAGTGGCTATTTTACTAAACTCTTCACGGGTCATTTACTCAACATCATGATTTTTACAAAAATCGGTATTCTATTCTTAACTCTTTAACTGTATTTGGTGCAGTTTTCTCATATTCCTGTATGCTGATAACTTTTACAGGCATATAGAACAGCTTTTGCGTTTTGCTGCTCCATTGGCCTTGTTTTTGAGTTTCTATATATATTGACCTGATCTTATTATTTACATTATCGGCTGATATCTGGAGCTTTCGAGTAAATAATTTGGGATCATTGGCCTCGTAAAAAAAATTATGGGTCATGGTTGCATCATCCGCAAATTTTGAAAAATCATACTTGCCTAAAAACTTTTTATCACTAATATCTGTTTCAAAAAAGACTTTAAAAATAGGTGCCCAATCCAAATCGTAAGCAGAAACCATTGCGCTATCGACCTTGCCATTCAGGTAAACTATTTTCTGAAGTCCGTAAGGCTGGCCATGATACAAGCTCCATTGATCGGCAATAAACTGCTTAATGGAAAAATAAGTACCCTTTTCTGCCAGCTCCTCAACCGCTTTGTCATTCTGCTTCGGTTTACAAGAAACTAAAATAAAAACAAGCATTACTGTAAGCCAGTAACCGTATTTGTACATATAAATATTTGCAAGCTAAATTAACGAAACAAGGTATAACCTGTTATTAGTTTAACTGAGGATTTATTGGAAGATTTAGTAAATACTCAAATTCTTTGCCTAAAGTACGTACAGCAGCCTTCCACATTTCATCTGTATCTGTTTCAAAAAGAATATGATCTGCAAAGTCGGTTACGATCCACGACCTTTGGTCTACCTCTTCTTGCAACTGGCCCTGAGACCATCCTGAATAACCTACAAAAAGCTGTAACAGATCTCTATCATAAGTATTGGAGGCTAATATTGTTTGGAGT
>JAEZIL010000189.1 GCA_023436685.1 Bacteroidota bacterium
CCAAAGCAAAATATAAAGGCATTGCCCGCTACCCCGCCTTTCTGACCAATCTTATTGTATTAACATTATATTCCTCGAAACAGGCTAATGAATTTACATAATATATACCTTTTTTGCGAAGCGATACATAGCGGCAAAACTACCCAACTACAGCAATGGCTAAGAAATAAAAATAATCAGGTATCAGGTATATTAACTCCCGATAAAGATGGTAGAAGACAGCTATATGATATATCAAGGAGCGAGTATCACGAACTGGAAACCGATGAAAATACCCCTGCAGCTGAAGTATTGGTAATGGGGAAATACCGGTTCTCAAAACAAGGTTTTGAGAAAGCCAGGGAAATACTGATGCGTTCAATTAAGGAAAATACTGAATGGATGATAGTAGATGAAGTGGGTAAACTTGAATTGAACGAGCAGGCCGGACTGGAACCTGCGTTGGGTGAAGTGATACGATTTTATCAAAGCGGCAATGCAAAAGGCAAATTAATTGTAGTTATCAGAACTTACCTTTTGGATGAAGCTGTAGATCGTTATGGACTAAACAGAGACATGCTGATACATAAAAATTTCTTTGAATGAGTAGCTTGTACGGACTGGTAGTTTGTGGTGGCAAAAGTACTCGTATGGGTACCGATAAAAGTATGCTTAACTATCACGGGCAGGCTCAGCGATACAACTTGTATGACATACTAAATAACCTGTGTGACCGAGTATTTATATCGTGCAATGCAGAACAGGCAGCCACAATACCTGACAAATATTTCGTAATTGTAGATGACGAGCAGTATGGTGATATAGGGCCGATGGTAGCTCTACTTACTGCCTTCGACAGGCATCCCGAAGCATCATTTTTAGTAGTGGGATGTGATTATCCTTATCTTCAGGAGGAAGAATTAAAGAGGTTAATTGAAGTATCGCTTCAAGCTAACAAATCAACCTGCCTATACAATATTGAACATAAAAATTCTGAGCCTTTACTATCTGTTTATCATAACGATACGAAAGTATATTTACAAAAAAACTTTAAGCTAAATCAGTTATCATTACGAAGGTTTTTGGATGAAATTAGCGTTCACATAATTGAGCCATTAAATTATATGTCAATAATTAGTATAGATAACTTACAAGCTTATAATGAAACTATCGCTAAACTACATAATAAATAATCAAACATATTTGAATGGTAGTTTTGTCAGGAATTTGAATTAGAAGCTATGAAACAGTCAATAACTAATTTTCATATAAATAAAGTATATGCTAACGGGGTATATACTGCAAATGACGGACTTGCAACTGAAGAACCACTTGAAGTAAAACTTCAATTTAAGGACTCCTCCACTCCATTAGAAAAGAGTGTTTCTATTACCATGCGCACACCGGGTAATGATACTGAATTAGCTATTGGTTTTTTATTTACTGAAGGAATAATTACAAATTATTCGCATGTAAAATTAGTAGCACATGTACCCTATAGCGACGATAATATCATAAAAATTCAACTGGATGAACATATTAATATAAACATTAGTAAACTGGAAAGGCATTTTTATACTACCTCCAGTTGTGGGGTATGTGGTAAAGCCTCCATAGATGCTATTAAAACTGTTTGCAATATTTCACCCATTGAAAGACATCTTAAGATATCTCCACAAGTAATATATACCCTACCCGATATTTTACGCAAACAACAGGAAGTTTTTGAGAGCACCGGAGGCCTGCACGCATCAGCTATATTTGATACGGGTGGCAACCTGCTGATGCTGCGCGAAGACGTGGGCAGGCATAATGCGCTGGACAAACTGATAGGTGCTGCCCTTGAAAAAGGAATGCTACCTTTAGACAACCATTTGCTGTTGCTAAGCGGCCGTGCAAGTTTCGAGCTGATACAGAAGGCAGCGATGGCAGGTATAAAGATCGTTTGCGCGGTGGGTGCCCCATCGAGCCTGGCAGTGCAAACAGCACAGGAAATGGGCATGACCCTGATAGGTTTCCTTCGAGGCGAACGCTTTAATATATATACCGGAGAACAAAGAATAGAACTATGAAACTAAGGATAAAAGGAAACTCGATACGCTACCGACTTACAAAAAGCGATATAGAAGCGCTTGGCAAAAATGGCTACATAGAAGAACGCACACAGGTAGGTATGAGCACATTTATATATGCGCTGCAGAAATCGGATGAAACTAACCTGACTGCTGAGCTGGATAATAACCGGCTGATATTATGGATGCCCGGCGCCATGGTTGAAGAATGGGTGAATACCAACCGTATAGGGTTTGATGCGCGCATACCCCTGCACGATGCCGAGGGCGACCTATATCTGCTGCTGGAGAAAGACTTTAAATGCCTGGACGAAACGGAAGAAGACCAATCGGACAACTAC
This sequence comes from Bacteroidota bacterium, assembly GCA_023436685.1. Taxonomy (GTDB): domain Bacteria; phylum Bacteroidota; class Bacteroidia; order Chitinophagales; family Chitinophagaceae; genus Polluticoccus. The sequence goes on from JAEZIL010000189.1 coordinate 2,393, forward strand.
GATAACCCGCTACTTGCGAAATAAATGAGCAACGAACAAAAGCCCATAGAGCCTAATGCTGAGAACCCCGAGGAGTTCTTGAAGCTGAAGTTGAGTAAGCCGAAAGATGTAGCTGCAGGCATACCTGCCGTCATATCATCGGTTAAGCATGTATTTGGCGAAATGGGTTTGGCGCGTGGGTTTAAAGCATTGTTGACGTTGAACCAGAAAGATGGGTTTGATTGCCCCGGTTGTGCCTGGCCCGACCCTGACGATGAACGTTCGCCCATTGCTGAATATTGTGAGAATGGTGCCAAGGCCATAGCTGAAGAAGCCACTACCAAAAAACTAACTGCCAGTTTCTTTGCTGAAAACTCGGTGTACGACCTGGCCAAACTGAACGACTACGAGATAGGCAAAAAAGGGCGCGTAGCTGAGCCTGTATATTTGCCCAAAGGCGGTACACATTACCTGCCCATCAGTTGGGATGATGCATTTAAGAAGATAGCACAACACCTTAATGCACTGGATTCGCCCGATGAAGCGATATTCTATACATCGGGGCGTACCAGTAACGAGGCTGCTTATTTGTACCAGTTGTTCGTACGCGAATATGGCACTAATAACCTACCCGACTGCTCGAACATGTGCCACGAATCGAGCGGTGTGGCGTTGACGGAGTCTTTGGGTATTGGTAAAGGATCTGTGACACTGGAAGATTTTTATGAGGCAGAGGTGATCATTATCCTCGGCCAGAACCCGGGCACTAACCATCCACGCATGCTATCGGCATTGCAGAGGGCAAAGGAGAATGGCGCTAAGATCATATCGGTAAACCCACTACCGGAAACGGGATTGGTGGCCTTCAGCAATCCACAGACGGTGAAAGGCGCGCTGGGTATCAAAGCCAGGCTTACAGACATCTTCCTGCAAGTGAAGCTGAATGGTGATATGGCCTTGCTGAAAGCCATTACCCAGTTGCTGATAGCGGAAGACGATAAGAACCCGGGCAGTGTGTTTGATCATGAATTCATCAGGGCCAATACAACGGGCTATGATGAGCTGATAGCGGACATCAGGAAATATGATATTAATATGTTGGCTGAGGCTTGCGGTATCTCTATGCAGCAAATAGAAGAAACCGCCGAAGTACTGAAGCACAGCAAAAAAATAATAGCCTGCTGGGCCATGGGCCTTACGCAGCATAAAAATGCGGTAGATACCATTAAAGAAGTGGTAAACCTGCTATTGCTGAAAGGCAGCATTGGCAAGCCGGGTGCCGGTACCTGCCCCGTGCGTGGCCACAGCAATGTACAGGGTGACCGTACGATGGGCATCTATGAAAAACCATCGAAGGAGTTTTTGGATAAGCTGAAGAATACCTACTTCTTCGAGCCACCACGTAAGCATGGCTATGATGTGGTGGAATGCATACACGCTATGTACGAAGGCAAAGGCAAGGTATTCATAGCTATGGGAGGCAACTTTCTATCGGCTACGCCCGATACGGAATATACTGCCAAGGCGCTGCGTAAATGCAAGCTGACCGTGCAGGTATCAACCAAACTGAACCGCAGCCATTTGATTCATGGTGAAGAAGCCATTATTCTACCCTGCCTGGGACGCAGCGATAAAGATGTAATGAATGGAGAGGAGCAATTCATTAGCTGCGAAAATTCGATGGGCGTGGTGCAGATGTCGAAAGGAGGGTTGAAACCTGTATCGGATAAGCTAATGAGCGAACCGGCTATAGTGGCCAACCTTGCGAAAGCTACCTTGGGCAAGCGCAGCAATGTGAACTGGGACCTGTACCTGGAGCATTACGATTATATACGTAACGATATAGAACTGGTGATACCGGGCTTTGAAGCCTATAACTTGCGCGTGCGCAGGCCGGGTGGCTTCTACCTGCCCAATACATCACGCGAGGGAAAATTCAATGTGAGCAGCACCAACAAGGCACATTTCAATGTAGCCGACGTAACCTACCAGCAACTGGCCGATGATGAGTATATGATGATGACCATCCGTAGTCACGACCAGTTTAATACAACCATATATGGCCTCGACGATCGCTACCGTGGTATACACAACGAACGTCGCGTCATTTTTATGAACGAAAAGGATATTGCTGCCGCAGGGCTAAAAGCCAATGATATTGTGGACTTGTACAACTACCACGATGGCGTAGAGCGCGTGGCGCATAAGTTTTTGGTGATACCCTTCAGCATACCGGAGAAATGCACTGCTACCTACTTCCCTGAGACGAATGTGTTAGTCCCCATCAACAGCGTAGCTGATAAAAGCAATACACCTACTTCGAAGATGGTGATATTGAAGGTGAGGTTGAATAAATATGTATAAATGGAAGCGTATCAATTAGAAAAAAGTGTTTGGACGATAGATGACTTTGCGCAAATGGGTTGGTACGACTGCCTTATTAGAGCATTTTCCTTTTCGGAAGATTGCACTGAGTTGCTATTGGATATTGACTATATTTTAAAATGGGTATTGGACGAAGAAAACCAGACTTTCAGTTTTTGGATAGCTCCGGCAACATTAGTTTTCAGTGATATTTCAACATTAGCATTTAATACAGATACTCCAGAATTAACCATTGACGAAATATCATTTGAAAAGTCAGAATTCAATGATGGTCAAAAGCAATGGTACAACTGGAATATTTCGCTACATTATGGTGAAATAAATTTTGAGGCCACAGATTTCGTGCAATACATTCGAGCGAATCCAATTTTAGTTAACCAACAACTGATACCTTTAGTAATGAGAAATGGTATTTCTTTTGCTAAAACATCAATATGAATCGCAGCCTCACCTTACTACTTACTTTCTTACTTGCGCTATCAGTAACCGCCGGTGTTTTGTTCAGCAAAATATCCTTCATTGGGCGTGTGGGTATCAAGTTGTTTTATAAGAACTATGCTTTCTTTAAAGTATGGTGGCAAGGTGCGGGGCTGGTGTTGGGTATATTTCTTATCTGGCTACTGATACATGCAGCTATACGTAAATACGCAACAGCAAAAAATGCTTTGATCACATACATGCTTAGCTTGCTGATAGGTATTGCAGGATTGATATTTACTTACAACGATTTCAGGCATACGCTATCGCACAGGCTTACGGGCGAGCGGTTTCATCTGGGTGGCTATTGCTTCTGGATAGGTTTGATAGCTATAAGCCTATATTATATTGCGAAGAGGAAAAAGGCCGTCGCCGTTTAGCTTTGTATGGCACTCAACTGAGCTTCTTGCTGAATAAATAAAGTTCGTGTTGGGTAGGCAAAGGCTATACCCTGCTGCTCGAAAGCTGCAAATATATCCAGGTACACCTGCTGCTGAATGTCCATATATACATTGTATTCAGGGCTTTCAACATAATATACAAATTCAAAGTTCAGGCTCGAATCGGCATAGGCGGAGAAGTGGCCTCTGTCGTATGTCACAAGCTCTCTTGCGGTAATGATATTTTTTACAATTTGTGGTATTTGCGCCAGTTGGGCATGTGTTGTCTGGTAGGTAACGCCTAAAGTGAACACTACCCTCCGGCGTTCCATACGCTTGTAGTTATGTACGCGCGAGTTGGTGAGGTCGGTATTGGAGCATACCAGTTGCTCGCCACCCAAAGTACGTAGGCGCGTTGTTTTGATGCCTATATATTCCACTACACCCGCTTTATCCTCAACAACAATAAAATCACCTATTTCAAAAGGCCGGTCGAAGAAAATAACGAAATAGCTGAACAAGTCTCCTAAGATAGTTTGCGCAGCCAGTGCTATTGCAATACCCCCGATACCAAGCCCTGCAATAAGTGTAGTTACATTATAGCCAAGATTATTGATAAGAAATATAATACCCAATATCCAGATAACGATATTGACAACTATGATAAGGCCGGAAGCTTGTTTTTCTTTTACTTCTCCGTCTTCGCTGTGGCGGTTGATAAAAGAATGTACGAATTTTTTAAACGCGCTGGTAATGATGCGCAGCAAAAAAAATGTAAGCACCACCAGCCATGCAATATGAATTATTTTATCGGTATTTGCGGAAAAGTGAAGCGTGTTTAACGCTATGTATACTACAAATATGTAAGATAGCGGAATTGCAGATGCTTCAATGTTCGCTATTATAAAGTCATCCCAAGTGGTTTTACTATGGGTAGTATATCTTTTTATTCTTGCTATTACAACTGTAGCCACAATTCTAAGTACAAGCATCGCAAGCAAAACAATACCCAACGCAATGAGCCATGCCTGAACTGTATTACCTAAGAAAACCTGATTCATATTTAATCATTTTATGCTATACCAGCTATTAAAAAAATATTCCACTACCGTAAACGGCAGCAATTTGAACACTAAACTTGTAGCAGGATATTATATCGTTATAGCCTTATGTAGAAACAGTGGCAGATATATACCTTATGTAACTTGCCTTTACAAAATGCCAAAAAATGTGGGCATTGATGAGATTCAAAAACTATCGAAACTGTAAAGGGCAATTTTTGAAGCTCAAATGTAAGAAAATTTTTACGGAGGCTTTTTTACCTAATAGTTATCACTATTTTGGACAACAATAATACTATATTGAATATACTTTTCATTTGCAGCCGCAATAAAAGACGGAGTCTAACTGCAGAGGCTATTTTTAAAAACAATGGCCGGCATCATGTTACATCGGCAGGTACGGAAGAAAGCGCCCGCAGGCGACTGACACAAGCCATGCTGGATAATGCAGACCTTATCTTCGTGATGGAGAAACGCCATCGCGACCGTATACAACAAAACTTCGAAACCGATAAAGAGATCATCATGCTGAACATACCCGATGAATACGAGTATATGGATGAAGAACTGGTAGCAATGTTGCAGGATATGGTGAACCCTTATCTTACTTCTTCCACTTCCGCTTCTTAAAATTGCCGCCTTTGCCCCTTGGCTTCCTGGCCGATGGATTGTATTCAGGCCCTGGGGGCATACCTTCCGGCAAGTGTAGCTTATCCACTACCCTGCCCATCAGTGTTTCTATACGGTAAAATTTTTGCTGGTCTTTATCGTTAATAAAGGTGATAGCTGTACCAGTTGTAGCAGCACGTGCCGTACGGCCTATGCGGTGTATATAATCTTCGGGGTCGGGCGGTGCATCGTAATTCACCACAAGGTCTATACCTTCTACATCTATACCACGCGATAGTACATCGGTACCAATAAGTACCGGCAACTGCTTGCTCCTGAAGAGCATCATGATATCCTCCCTCTCGGCTTGCTCCAGGTCTGAAT
>JAEZIL010000227.1 GCA_023436685.1 Bacteroidota bacterium
CAGCAAGATCGTTCACATTTACAGGATTGGGGATTTTAGCATAGTTTGCTGCCGGAATTTCATCCCATTTAAGAGCTGCCTTATCGCGGCGCTCACCCATGTCTATCAATTGATAAGGATCGGGCAACACAATATCAGGCGTTACACCTTTTAACTGTGTAGAGCCACCATTTATACGATAAAACTTTTGTACAGTAAGTTTTATAGAGCCGATGGAATTTCCTGATACAGCATCGCTATTAGCTGCTAATCCAATTTTCTCCATGACACGTGCAAAATCATCGAGCGAAACTAATTTTTGTACAGTACCCTTACCGAATGTTGGAGAGCCTACAATTATCGCACGGCCATAATCTTGCAGTGCTGCAGCCATTATCTCGGAGGCAGACGCACTATTTTGATTAACCATTATAGCTAACGGGCCATCGTATAAAGTGCCTCGTTGAGCATCACGCAAAACATTGGCATTCGCATTGTTGGTTTTCACCTGCACTACAGGGCCATTGTCAATAAATTGCCCCGTCATATCTACTACATCGCTTAGCGAACCACCACCATTATTGCGTAGGTCTAATATTATGCCTGTAACGCCCGCATTTTTCAGCTTCATTACTTCAATGGCAACATCTTCTGCACAACGGCGGCCGTTAATATGTTGGAAGTCGGAATAGAATTCAGGTAAATAAATATATCCAACCGGCCCGTTAGGGCTATTAATAATAGCCGATTTTGCAAATACTTCTTCTATAAATACTTCACCGCGTATAATGGGTATAACTTGTATGGCACCGTTTACTTTTTTTACTGTAAGACGCACCTCTGTGCCCTTTTTGCCACGTATCAATTTTACCGCATCCTCCGTATCAAAGCCTTGTATATCTACAGGCTCTTCTGCACCCTGCGCTACTTTTTGTATTTCATCTCCTGCTTTCAGGTCGCCTTGTTTCCAGCAAGGGCTACCCGGAATTATTGATTCAATTTTTATCTTGCCGTCATCGTTTTTAAGTCGTGCGCCTATGCCAAAGAAAGTACCCGACATACTCTCGTCGAAGCGCTGTTTATCAACAGGTGGTAAGTAGTCGGTATGTGGGTCTTCGCTGTTTGCAATAGCATTTATAAAGAATGTATAACGTTCCTGGTCTTCAAACTTGTGAAGGCGCCTGAAATAATACTCCTGGTTTTTACGTACCGACTCGCGCGCATCGGCTTCGAGTTGTGTATCGGTTTTTATTTTAGCTCCAAGGCTGTCTTTTTTCTTTTCCTGGTCATCTTTCAGTTCAACATATTTGGCTAGCACACGATATTTAAGATAGTCGCGCCAGCGCGCTTTCAACGCATTATCGTCAGCGGCATAGTTTAGCTTTTCACCATTCAGTTCTATTTGTTCGTTGCCATTGAATGTAAATGGGGTTTTTAATATTTCTTTATAGTACCCTTCAGCTTTATCAATGTTCTTTACAAAAAGGGCGTCAAATTTCTTAAAAAAGTCAAGTTTATTGGCCTTGATCTCATCATCTATTTTATACTGATAGGGTTTTAATTGGTCGATATCTTTTTGTGTAAAGAATTTCTTCTCATAGTCCAGCTGAGAGAGTATTTTGTTATACACGTTAGCTGAAAACGAATCATCAATTTGGCGTGGAGAGAAGTGCCCTTCATTGATAGCTTTCATTACTGTTTGCAGTACTTTTTCTTTTTGTTCATCACTTGTCGCATCCTCACCGCTATACTTAAATGAAAAAAAGGTGGCAAGAGCACCTAGTATAAGTAGCGGTATCAGAATTTTATTCTTCATGAATTGCAGCATATATCTTATTGCGTTAAAATAAAGTATTAAAACAAATGTAAACGTTTTGCTGTTAATAAAACGCTAATCAGCAAGGAGTAAAAGCCCATGCCAAGGGGGATTGTCGGGGTAGTAAATACCCTAACTTTGTATAATATTATGGAAAGCAGAAAGATTTTTTTCCGCGACCTTGGCTTAATAGAATATGCTGAGGCCTGGGAGCTTCAGGAAGCTCTTTTGCAGAAGGGTTTGCAGGAAAAAGCACGCTGGCAAAACACTGCTGAAAGTGAAAGAGAGGCAGCACCGCAAACTACCGATCATTTGTTTTTTTGCGAGCATCCTCATGTATACACTTTGGGTAAAAGTGGCGATATGGGGAATTTACTGGCTGATGACAGCAAAATGGCGGAGATAAATGCCAGCTTTTATAAAACAAACAGAGGGGGGGATATTACCTACCATGGCCCCGGCCAGGTGGTAGGCTATCCTGTGCTTGACCTGGAGCATTTCTTTACCGACCTGGGGCGGTATATGCGTAACCTTGAGGAGGTGATTATAAATACACTGATACATTATGGTATAACCGCGGGGCGCTTGCCCGGATCAACCGGTGTATGGCTCGATCCGGATGTGCCTGCACGTGTAAGAAAAATATGCGCTATGGGTGTACGTTGCAGCAGGTGGATAACAATACACGGCTTTGCTTTGAACGTAAATACGCAAATGGAGTATTTTGGGAACATAGTGCCATGTGGTATATCAGATAAGCAAGTTACTTCGCTGGAAAGGGAGCTTGGCAGGCAGGTTGATATGGAGGAAATTAAAAATTTACTAAGAGAAGAGTTTGGCAAGATATTTTTAGCAGAAATTATTACAGAAGCAAGAGAACCTGTGGCAAACGTGTAATAATTTTCTTAATTTAGAAGTGCCATGATAAGAGCCGTACCTAATACGAATCCTAAGAATGCGATAACATACCATTGGGGCGATGATCATCTTTTAATAACATTGGGTAACCGGACGCAGGGGCGTATTAAAGTATTGTTTTGGGCAGAATTTCTGTTAACTACCGGTATGGCTACTATTTTCCTCAAGGAAGCATTTGAATTTTCGGGGAGCTTGGTAAAAACGGTAAGTATTATGGCTGCAGGTGTGCTTTATCTACTTGCTTCCTATCGTTTCTTCTCAAGAATATTGTATAGTGAAAAAATATTTCTTGATCAGGAATCTATCACTATTGTACAGCGCACGCCTTTCACGCTTATCAACCGTAGCTATAAATGGGCCGATATAGGCCCAATACACTATTTAGGCAAGACCAAAAAAACCGATCATCCGTTAAAAGGTAACTGCTACGATTATTTTGGCTTCGAAACGCAGGAGCGCCTAATTCAAAACTTACACCAGGAAGGCAATTTATATTTCAACCATTTAGGCTATCCCGTTCGCTTTGGTAAAAGTGTATTTTCATGGGATGCGGAGGAGATCATCCGTATGATGCAACTATATGCAGGCGCAAGCATAAAACTTGGGCCTGAATGGAAGAATATGCTACAGGAAATAGAATGGGATAATTAGTAAACGGTAATATAGCCGGTTTCTAATTTAACATCATCCTTTCTAAGCTCAAATTGAAAAAGCCCTTTTTGCTGAAAATTTCGCTTATCAATTATAATAGGTGAATCTGTTACCCTGCCTACTTCAAATAACTTCTTCTTTCCCTGTGTCATAAATATCACTGAATACTTGTGTTTATTTACATCGGGCACTTCTACATTTATATGTCCTGTAAACGGGTTGGTGAATACATATTGAGACCGGATATAGTTGTATGAATTCAGATCGCTGTTGACCGGCAGGCTAAGTTTAATAGAGGATAAAACCTTTGCAACACTATCTGTAGGTGTTGTTGTGCCTGTACTTGTACTTATAGTGCTTTTGCCGCTGGTGGTATCAATTTTCATTTTAATATTAGCGGCCAGTTTTTGTAATGAATCATTAGGCGGTATTACCCCTTTTGTAGCAATGGTTGCACTGTCAACTATAAGTTTTACCCGGTTGCTGTTCCAAACGAGATCAGAATTGAATACGATATACAGGCGATACCAGTTATTGCCGGGTGTCGGGTGGCCATCTATGAAAGCTTGCTGGCCTTTTTTTAAATTTTTTACATAACCTACCGTTACATAGTTGAAAATACTATCGGTAGAGCGTTGTACTGCTATTGATTTGATACCATCATACTGGTTATTCCAGGTAAGTATATTGATCCCCTTTTCCGTACCGCCAAGAATATCGGGTAAGGTAGGTTGTGCATAGCTAAGTATTGAAATGGAGAATAAGCAAATGGTCAATAATATCCGCAACATGTTTTCAAACCTACTGCAAAAAATGCTAACCTAAAAAGTGAGGATGCAACATTTTATTTTCTCTAACATTTACATACGTTTTATCCCAACGCCTGTTAACTTGTACAAACCATATTTTATCTTTAGGTTTGACGCATTCTACATATAATATATGAGCTTATTTACAAGGAAACCTTTAGAGCGCCTGTTTGCTGAAGCGTCTGAATCGGAAAAAGGCCTGAAGAAAACTTTAAGTGCAAGGGCATTGGTTGCCCTGGGCGTAGGAGCCTTTATAGG
>JAEZIL010000243.1 GCA_023436685.1 Bacteroidota bacterium
GTATTAGGCTTTGAATATGGTTACGCTATGGCAAACCCCAACAACCTGGTACTTTGGGAAGCTCAGTATGGCGACTTTGTAAACGGTGCACAAACAGTAATAGACCAATACATAACCAGCGGCGAGCAGAAGTGGTCGAACATGAACGGGTTGGTAATGTTGTTGCCTCACGGATATGAAGGCGGCGGGCCTGAGCACTCGAGCGCACGTATGGAACGCTTCCTGCAAAATTGCGCTGAATACAATATGGTAGTCACTAATGTAACCACAGCTGCAAACTTCTTTCATGTGCTTAGAAGGCAACTGGCATGGCCATTCCGTAAACCATTGATCAATTTTTCGCCCAAGGCAAATCTGCGCCATGTACGCTCCTATTCTTCAATGCAAGAGTTTACAAACGGAGGCTTTAAAGAAGTGCTGGATGACCCTAATATTGAAGCTGCTGCCAAAGTAAAGCGTGTGATATTGTGTAGCGGTAAAATGTACTTTGACCTTAGTGAAAAACAACTGGCCGATAAACGTACTGATGTTGCAATTGTACGGCTGGAGCAGATATATCCGCTGCCAATGAAACAATTGCAGGAACTGAAGGCTAAATACAAGAAAGCAGAATGGGTTTGGGCACAGGAAGAACCGGCTAATATGGGGGCTTTATCGTTCCTGAAGCTGAACCTGGAAGATTTCCCCATGAGTTATATAAGCCGCCCTGCGAGTGCATCAACCGCTACTGGCTATGCTAAAAAGCATGCGCAAGAGCAGGCGGCACTGGTTGAGAAAGCGTTAACACTATAATTGAATTGTATATTGAAAATTAAGCCGGGGATATGATACCCCGGCTTTTTTTATGCAAGATTGTTTAATTAGTTTTTAATTAATATAATTCTGTTTGTACTGCAAAAAAATATATCTTGAAAGTAGAATTTACCCTTATGAAGTTTACCTATCCATTGCTTATACTAATGGCATTGGTATACACTATTCCGGCCGGTAGCCAGTCTTTCTATCTCGACCACTCATTTGGAACAAATGGCTGCCTGGGTAATCTCTCTCAAACACCTAATTCGCGTGTGAATGATATAGCTGTACAAAACGATGGGAAAATTATCGGCATCTTGTACAACAAGCTAAAGTTCCAGGTTTTCAGGTTGAAGAAGAATGGAACTCCTGATGGCACATTTGGCGTGAACGGGTTTGTAGACCTTGTTGCTACTACGTTTGCTCCCAATACTGCGGTTTCGCTGGTTCAACAAGCCGATGGAAAGATACTGGTGGGTGGCAATGTTCAAAATAGCGACAAAGATATTGCTATAGTTAGGTTGAATGTAGATGGCAGCCTGGATCAGAATTTCGGACAGCATGGCTGGGCAATAAAAAATACCGATGCCGGATGTAACGAAGAGGTGAAAAAAATGTTGCTACGGCCCGATGGCAAAATACTTATTGCAGCACGCAGGTATATAACTGGTGAAAAAGCAAAGGAACTATTTGTACAATTTAATAATGATGGATATATAGATAATAGCTTTGGCTCTAATGGAGTAGTGGTGGGTAACCACAACGATAACGAAACATTCATTGAATCGGCTGCACTACAAACCGATGGAAAAATAGTTACTACCGGTTATACCTATATTGGCCAGGTTTCAAACTCGGATGTATATGTAGCCCGCTACAATGCTGATGGTAGCCTGGATGTTAACTTCGGTAACCAGGGCTTGGTAATAAAAGACTTTGTTTCGCTGGCTAAAGAAGACGGGCGAAGAATACTAATACAATCTACGGGTAAAATTGTGGTAGCCTGTTATGCTCCATCATTATCTTTTCTCACATTCAGGCTTAATAGTAACGGCAGCGATGATACCAGATATGGAGACAGGGGGGTAGCATCGCTGGACATAAACCTGAGTGATTTTAGCTTTGATGCCATACTGCTGGGTAATGATATACTTATTGGTGGCAATGTTCAGGTAGCGGGTGTTTATGACTTCAATATCATAAGGCTTGATAAAAACGGGAAAACCAGGTATACATTTGGTATACATGGTACTATAACAACAGATGTATTTGGATACTCAGACTACCTGTTTGCCCTTGCCCAGCAGGCCGATGGGAAGATAATAGCAGCTGGTAGCTCTGTGCAAAAAATAGGAGGATTACCTTACCCATCTGTTGTACGCTATGTGTCTAATCCTGTAAATGACGTAGATGAATTAGCGCAAACCCATGTAGCCTTCTACCCTAATCCAAATGAAGGCTCTGTGCATATTACAACAGGTGCAGACGCAATATTTTATATTTATACAATTAGCGGGCAATTGTTACGAACTGTTCAACTTAATGCCACAAATAACTATTCGGCTATAGTTTCCGACCTGCCGCCCGGCATCAATCTTATTCGTGATCAATTTGGGTATAGTGAGAAACTAGTTACTGTATATAGAAGATAAAAGCATAAAGCCCCGCGATTTGCGGGGCTTTATTATAAAATAGTTGAAAATTATCCTTTCAGTACGGTACGGCTGATAACAATACGTTGTACCTCGCTGGTACCCTCGTATATCTGCGTGATTTTCGCGTCGCGCATCAGGCGCTCTACGTGGAATTCTTTTACATAACCATAACCACCATGTACTTGTACTGCTTCGTTGGTTACACGTTGTGCAATATCAGAAGCAAACAATTTAGCCATTGAAGCAGATAGTGTATAGTCCTGGCCCTGATCTTTTGTCCAGGCAGCTTTCAGGCATAACAGGCGTGCAGCTTCGATTTCTGTAGCCATATCGGCCAGTTTAAAGGCGATAGCCTGATGGTTAGATATTTCCTTACCGAATGCCTTGCGTTCTTTAGAATATTTTAATGCCAGTTCGTAAGCACCGCTGGCTATACCCAATGCTTGTGCAGCAATACCAATACGGCCACCTGCCAGCACCTTCATAGCAAAGGTAAAACCAAAGCCATCCTCACCTATCCGGTTTTCTTTAGGCACTTTCACATCGTGAAACATGATGCTGTGTGTATCGCTACCACGTATACCCAGCTTATTTTCTTTAGCGCCTACGGTTACACCCGGCCAGTCTTTATGCACGATAAGTGCATTGATACCTTTGTGTCCTTTTTCAGGGTAGGTTTGTGCTATTACAAGGTAGTAAGATGCTGTGCTACCATTAGTTATCCAGTTTTTAATACCATTCAGCACATAGTGGTCGCCCTTATCTTCGGCAGTAGTGCGCTGAGATGTAGCGTCAGAACCTGCTTCGGGCTCGCTTAGCAGAAATGCGCCTATTTTTTGGCCGCTGGCCAGTTCTGTAAGGTATTTTTGTTTTTGCTCTTCGTTGCCATAGGTTTCAAGTCCCCAGCATACCAGCGAGTTATTTACGCTCATACATACAGAAGTAGAAGCATCTACTTTCGATATCTCTTCCATAGCCAGCACGTAAGAAACGGTATCCATGCCCGAACCGCCATATTTGGGATCGACCATCATGCCCAGGAAGCCAAGTTCACCCAGCTTTTTTATTTGTTCGGCAGGAAATTTCTGGTGCTCATCGCGCTCAATTACGCCGGGAAGCAGTTCATTCCTTGCGAAATCGCGTGCAGCCATTTGTACGGCTTTTTGCTCTTCTGTAAGTTGAAAGTTCATATTTGTAAATATGCTTAAAAGTGGTGCAAACGTACATTTTTTCCCTTATAAACTCAAGCAAAATATCCTATTGCCAGTTGTGCTTTAGTTTTTCATATTCGTCTTTAAGAAGGCTGTAGCAATTTGAGTCGGACTGTTCGCCATTAATATAATAGTGGCCGCGCAGCACGCCTTCTAATAAAAAGCCATGGTTTTGTAACACTTTAATGGAAGCAATATTATCGGGGGCTGTTAGGGCTTCGGTGCGGTACAGTCCCATTTTTTCAAATCCATAGGCAAGCAAGGGTTTCAATGCTTCAGAGATGTAGCCTTTGCCACGCTGGGCTTTATCTTCAATACCATAACCTATTTCGGCCCTATGGTGCCGTACGTACCATGTATGGTATCCTATTCGGCCCAGTACTGTGTTAGTATCTTTAGTTATCATAACGAAGTTCTTAAAACTTATATGATAGTTAAGCAATCCTAACCTATGTTTTTCTTTTTCTACCGGTAAGTTTTCGGCCGTGTAGCCAAAGGTGTTTTTAAGTTCATCATCACTCCAGTTTCTGAAAGCATAGTCCCAAAAACCTGGCGTTATCTCTTTTAATATCAGGCGTTTAGTTTCCAGAACAGCAAGGGTATGATGGTCAGTATTCATATTATAAATGCAACAAAAATAATAGTATAAAAGAAATTGATTAGGTGAACCAATTCTTGTATGTACATTTGTTCTTCAAAACAAACACAGCATGAAGAAATTATTATTCGCTTTGGCGGTTGTTGCCGCACCATTTTTGGCTACAGCACAAATCAAGTGGACTTTAGACAAGTCGCACTCATCGGTTAAGTTTTCAATACCACACCTGGTGATATCTGATGTAGATGGCCAGTTTAAAATGTTTGACGGTTCTCTTGAATCAACCGGTGAAGATTTTAATAACGCTAAAGTAAATTTTACTGTAGATGTGAAAAGTGTAAATACCGATGATGAAAAACGTGATGCGCACTTGTTGACAGATGATTTTTTCAGTGCAGATAAATTTCCTAAAATGAGCTTTACCAGCACTTCGTTTAAGAAAGTGAAAGGTAATATGTATACGCTGGAAGGTAACCTTACTATTCGCGATGTAACTAAGAAAGTAAAATTTGCTGTAGTGCATGGTGGTACTGTAAAAGACCCATGGGGTAATACAAAAGCTGGTTTCAAAGCTACAACGAAGATCAAGCGCCGCGATTTTGGTATCAACTATGGTAATGGTGGTGCTGTAGTAGGCGAAGAAGTAAGCATAACTGTAAACACAGAATTTGCACAAGCTAAGTAAGTGGTTTTTTTCATATAGGTTAGGGTGATTTATAAGTGGTGGGTTCTCCCGCCACTTTTTTGTTTTTATGGATTTTCAGTTTTTCATCATCTTTATAATGATTTGGCAGGTATCAATACATATAACCAAAGCGATGAAGAACTGCTAAGGCTGTATCGTACTACGGGCGACAGCCAATGGCTGGGTGCATTGCTACAACGCTATACATTGT
>JAEZIL010000264.1 GCA_023436685.1 Bacteroidota bacterium
GTATTAGGCATCTTATCGTTCGCTTATTCGCTACCGCTACTGCCGTTTAGAAATAAAAAAAGATTAAAGGACTTTGGGTGGGTAAAAATACTGGTGCTCACAAGTGTCTGGACCATTGTAACAAGCGTACTACCCATACTGAATATGGGAATGCCGTTAAGCTCCTATCCTTATGAAATATTGATCAGGTTTGTTTTTATGTTCACTCTTTGTGTAGCATTTGATATCAGGGATATGCAAACCGATAAAGGTGCTGACATTTACACTTTACCTAATCTTATTGGCCTAAAAAACAGTTACCGCCTGATGGATGTATTTATGCTATTGTTTGTTGTATTCAGTATTATACAATACATAAGATACAATGATAGCTGGCGACTGATGGCTGAAATTATCACGATAATAGGCACTAAAGCTGCTATTGAGTACACCAGAAAATACCCGTCTGATAAAGCATATCTAGGACTGGTGGACGGTATGATGTTTCTATTATCTTTACTAATACTGGTAAAATAAAAAAGCCACCTATCGGTGGCTTTTTTATTTTCAATAGGTTGTTTATTTTTTTACAACAGTAGTTATGTGCTTAATGCCATCTTTTATTATCTGTACGTAGTATATACCTGCAGCCCATTTATCTGTTTGCAGGCTGGTTTCATAAGTAGCAGAGTTTATCTGTACCTTATCTTCAAAAAGTTTGCTTCCATTCAGGCTATAGGCATTAATAATATATGCACCACGGCTTGCTTCCTGAAGCTTAATATTTAGTTGATCAGTTACTGGATTAGGATATGCAATTACTTCAATATCGTTTTTAACTGTTGCTACAGAGGTGTTATTTTCTGTAAGCGTTATGCTGTAGGGTGCGCCAGGCTCGTCCCCACCGGGATCGTCGTCGTTATTTACAGCGTTGCCGTTCAGGTAAAAGGTTACAGCCCCGGCTCCCGCATGTGGCGATATCCACTCAAATGTAGTTGTTGAGCCACTAATAGGTGCTGAATGCTCAATTATTCTTTTTCCATTTGCATTGCCTGTACGGTGTCCGGATAGTGCTGTTAATACTCCTGTGCTGTTATTATTAGCATCAAGTACTTCAGCCTGGAAACCAAAATGATTAAAGCTGTTATTATGTACAGTAACTTCTACAAGGTAGGTACGCAGGGGTGCATACTTATCGTCATTAACAGTAGCCCCTGTTGCCTTATCTTTCAACACTACATTTATGTGTGTATTAGATGAAACTGAACCATGGCAATTGGTTTGAGAGCAGGAACCGGTTGATCCCGGACCACCTGTACGGTTGCCTGCTCCACCAAAATTAGGGCCTTCGCTATAGCTTACCAGCGTAAGGTAAGTTGCACCGCAAAATAAAGTTAAGAGTAAGGTTTTCTTCATATACAGTTAGTTTATTAATTAATTTAATGTGTTTGTTTTACTAATTTATGACAATTATTCGACCCCTATTGTCACATTTTCTGAATCAGTATTAATATAGGACGAAGTGGTAAATTGGATGTACCAACAATTGTCGTTGTGTGGTTTATCTTTGCCGCCTAATATGGGTCACAAGAAATTAATAAAGTTCGAGGCGCTTACCACATTCCCTAATGTTCTGCAAAATCCCGATCCGGAAACAATAAAAGGGAAATGGAACGAATTCTTTAAAAATAATAACTCTATAACTTTGGAGTTAGCCTGTGGTAAAGGTGAATATAGTGTTGGTTTGGGAAGGGAGCATAAAGACCGCAACTTCGTAGGCATTGATATAAAGGGTAACCGCATATATACAGGTGCTAAGATTGCACTGAATGAACCCTTACCTAATGTTGGTTTTCTACGCATTTACATAGGTGGAATCACAAATTATTTTGCTAAAGATGAAGTATCAGAGATATGGATCATTTTTCCCGATCCTTTTTTGAAGAAAGAGTCTAACAGGCTTACGCATCCCCGCTTTTTGCACTTGTACCAGCAAATAATGAAAAAGGGGGGTACAATAAACCTGAAGACTGATTCTAAAGAATTGTATGATTTTACAAAAGAAGTAATAGCCGAGCAAAAATGCCCCCTGCATGAAGACCTTGTTGATATATATGCTACAGGAAAAGCCACGGGGCCGTTAGCGATACAAACGTTTTACGAGAAAATGCACCTTGCCGAGGGCCGTACAATTTATTTTCTGTCTTTCTCACTGCCCGAGCATATACAACTACCGGAAAGATTTCGCAAACATTATGAATCAGCTGATTGAGGGGGAAGATTATTATATGCGCGATGATGGAAGGCTTGTATTTACAGCCAGCTATCATTTGAAACGTGGCTTTTGTTGCGGAAAAGGATGCCTGAATTGCCCCTATGAATATATTAATGTGCAGGAGCCTAAACGTTCGATACTTTTAAGTGAAAGGGGTAAGCGTAAACATGGAGAATAAGGAAGATATATACAACGCTATATATGATATAGTGCGGCTAATACCCAGGGGCCGGGTAAGTAGTTATGGCGCCATTGCGGCTGCTATTGGTATGCGTTCGGGTGCCAGGGTGGTAGGTTATGCAATGAAACATAGTGGCGATATTAAACCCCGTATACCGGCGCACCGCGTTGTAAATAGCAGTGGGTTGCTCACTGGTAAACATCAATTCGATCCTCCTGAAAAGATGCAACAGCTACTGGAAAAAGAAGGCGTAAAAGTTATCAAGGATAAGGTACAGAACTTTGATACACTTTTATGGGACCCGGTTAAAGAACTTTAATGCTAAGGAACAGTTTTTGCTTTATTGCCTTAAAGGCCGTCTGATCAATGTCTAAATATTGTTATTTGTTTCGTACGCTAATACTGATTTGTGTTTCCTGTACATTAATATTCGCTCCTTCTTGTCGTACAAAGTCCAAGAAAACTGCCACTAGTTTTTTCGATACCAAAAAGTTTGATGAAGATGATGTGGCTGATATTATCATGGCTGCGTATGAAAACAGGCCCTTTAATGATAGTAATTGGCAAAAGGAAAAAAAACATTCTGCGCACGATATTCTGCACTACACGTATCGTGCATACGAATATTTGCCCCTTTGGTTGAATGAAAATGGAGACACGAAGGCTATAGAAGAATTTTTACAAGATCTGGATGGACTGAAG
>JAEZIL010000296.1 GCA_023436685.1 Bacteroidota bacterium
GTCTACGCCGTTGCGCAAAAAATGCAGCGTAATAGCACGATACATAGCACCACTATCTATATAGGTGTATTCCAGTTTTTTGGCAAGTTCGCGGGCAAGCGTACTCTTACCACAAGAGGAGAACCCATCAATAGCTATTATGATCTTTGGCGCTGGCATACTGCAAATTTCAGGCATCGGTAGCTAAATTCAAATATTGGTTTTGTTATTTTAAAACTATATATTAATAGAAAGGCAGCCCCGCTAAGGGCTGCCTGTATTAGAGGTCTTTTCTAACTTATTTTACAAAGTTGATACCTGCTTTGTTAGCCTCGCAAAGGTTGCAATATTTTTTGCCATCGCAGCCTATAACGCCGGGGCAGGCCGTAGGGCAAACATCATCTTTATGCCTTGCCTTTGTTACAGCGCTTTCACAATAGCCATCCTGATCTTCTTTATTGCATGCTGTAAATGTACACATGCCAAAAACTGCAACTGTGAATAAGCCGGATACTAATGCGGAAGTGTATTTTCTCATATAAACTTTCAGGTTTGGCTATAAATATAGAAAAATTTGGAAATTTTTTCTAGTTCTTGCTCATTTCTGTAAGATACTTGTGGAAGTACGGTATTGTCTCAATTCCTTTGAAGTAATTGTAGATATCATACTTCTCGTTGGGCGAGTGGATATTATCGTTATCCAGCCCAAAACCAAGCAATACGGTCTTTAGGCCCAGTACCTTTTCAAACAAGGCTATGATGGGTATACTTCCGCCACCGCGTGTAGGTATAGGATCTTTGCCAAAAGCTGTTTTTATAGCTTCTGCCGCTGCTTTGTAAGCAACTGAATCTGTAGGTGTCACTACTGGTTCGCCGCCGTGGTGAGGCGTTACTTTTACGGTAACTGATTCAGGCGCTATGCTTTCAAAGTGTTTTTGGAATATTTCCGATATCTCTTCAGAGCTTTGGTGAGGCACCAGGCGCATAGATATTTTTGCATTGGCTTTTGAAGGCAGTACGGTTTTAGCGCCTTCGCCGGTATAGCCACCCCATATACCATTTACATCAAGGGTAGGGCGTATACCTGTACGCTCCATAGTAGTGTAGCCTTTTTCACCCCATACATCTTTTACGTTCAGGTCTTTTTTATATTCTTCCAGGTCGAATGGTGCATTGTTCAAAGCTTTGCGGTCGGCATCGCTCAGGTTATCAACTTTATCGTAAAACGCAGGTATGGTAATATGGTTATTCTCGTCGTGCAGCGAAGCGATCATTTTGCACAATATATTGATAGGGTTGGCAACAGCACCACCATACACACCGCTATGCAGGTCGCGGTTAGGGCCTACTACTTCTACTTCCATATATGCAAGGCCACGTAAGCCTGTTTCCAGCGAAGGATGCTCCATACTGATCATCGAAGTATCAGACACCAATACGATATCTGCCTTCAGTTTTTCCTTATTGCCTTCCAGAAATTTGCCCAGGTTCGACGAGCCTACCTCTTCCTCTCCTTCTATCATAAATTTGATATTGCAGGGCAGGGTATTGGTTTTTACCATTACTTCCAGCGCCTTTACGTGCATGAACATCTGTCCTTTATCGTCACAAGCGCCGCGGGCATATATTTTCTCGTCTTTTATCACCGGCTCAAACGGGCCGCTGTGCCATAGTTCCAAAGGATCGGCTGGTTGAACGTCATAGTGGCCATATACAAGTACCGTGGGTTTAGAGGAGTCAATTATCTTCTCACCATACACTATGGGGTGTCCTTCAGTAGGGCATATTTCTGCTTTATCGCAACCGGCTTTCAGCAGGCTGTCTTTTACAGCTTCAGCGCAACGGGCTACATCAGCTTTATATTTACTGTCTGCACTTAC
Organism: Bacteroidota bacterium; assembly: GCA_023436685.1. Taxonomy (GTDB): domain Bacteria; phylum Bacteroidota; class Bacteroidia; order Chitinophagales; family Chitinophagaceae; genus Polluticoccus. The sequence goes on from JAEZIL010000296.1 coordinate 1,860, forward strand.
CGATGGTATGCGCAACAGATCGAGCAATTCATCAAGAAAGCGTTGTTTGTTTTGGGATAAATAATCGTTCCAAACTTGCATATTGAAAATTTTAGAGTCCAAAAGTATACAATTCGGCACATTGCTTGCTACCATTTAAAGAAAATCACTTCCATTTTACCACTATCTAAATACAGGACAATATCTTAGCCCTCCATGTTTACAAAGTTTATAAAACCTATTCCCCCGTTACTGCCAGGAGTTTTGTTATTGATGCTAACTGTTATTGTGGGGCTTTGTACTTATCAAGATTATGGCATCAGTTGGGATGAGCCCATTCAAAGAGAGATGGGAGAGGTGAGTTATAACTATATCTTTAATAACGACCCTAAGTTGCTTACCTATATCGAGAAAGACCATGGTGTAGCATTTGAGGTACCGTTGATATTAATAGAAAGAGCTATTGATACTAAAACCAGCCGGGATGTTTACTTAATGAGGCATCTGGTGGGGCATTTGTTCTTTCTATTATGCTGTTTCTCTGGGTATGTGCTGGTTCAAAACCTGTTTAAAAAGCAATGGCTCTCAAGTTTAGCTTTTTTGATGCTGGTATTTCATCCGCGTATATATGCACATTCTTTTTTTAATAGTAAAGATGTTCCATTATTAGGCATGTTTGTAGTGTGCTTTATGTTGGCTGAAATTGCTTTTAGAAAAGATAAAAGGTGGATATATGTATTACTAGGCTTAGCAATAGGGTATGCCAGTTCTATACGTATCCTGGGTATCATATTGTTAGGCCCGGTGATGTTGTTTTTTCTGTTCGATATTATAAGTAAAAGGAAAGATAAGCATGCTTCTTTAAGAATAGTATCACATGCTTTTGCGTTGCTGCTAGGTGCTTGTATATCATTGTATATAACCTTTCCTACACTTTGGCCATCTCCGGTACGCAATTTTATAGCAGTATTTGAAAGTTTATCACATTTTCGCTGGGAGAATGGTGTTGTATTCATGGGGCGCGATATCTTAAGTACTCAGCTTCCATTTTATTATCTGCCTGTATGGATGGGCATTTCTACTCCTGTTATATGGCTATTGGCAGGAATAGCAGGCCCCATACTTCTGATATTCAGATTAGTGAAACAGCCGTTGCTATATGTTCACAATAGACCGGAAAGAAACTATCTGCTGTATTTTTTCTGTTTCATTTTCCCATTGCTAATGATCATATTACTGGGGTCGGTAGTGTACGATGATTGGAGACATGTGTATTTTGTATATCCGGCATTTGTACTTTTAGGTATATACGCTCTTAATAAGCTAAGCCAGTTTAAAGTAAAACCATTGATACTGGTTTTATGTATTATTCAGTTGGTTGATGTGGGTGTATATATGGTGCGTAGTCATCCACATCAGCAGGTATATTTTAACTACTTAGTGTCTCATAAGCCCGAATACTTACGTAAAAATTACGACTTCGACTACTGGGGTAGCAGTTGCAAGCAAGGCCTGGAATATATACTGGCAAATGATACCTCTTCCAAGGTTCGCATATTCGAATCGTTGGCACCTGTTTACTATGCATCTATTATGCTAACGCAGCAGCAGAAAGAACGTATACAATTCGTAGACAGGAATGACTTCCCTTATTATTTCATAACCAACTTCAGGGGGCATACAGATGATTATATGCCGCCTGAAGTTAGCGATGTATTTTACGAGGAGAAAGTGTTAAATAGCACTATAATGAGAGTTTACCGCTGCAGATAATTACAAGCGGTTGAACTTATCATCGTCATTAGTGTTCTGATTGTTGTTATACCCCTGGCTACCGCTATTGTAGTTGCTTTCGCGGTTATAGCCGCCTGTGCTGCGGTCATTGTTATAGTTGCGTTCGCCACTACTCCGGTTGTTGCTGTAGCTGCGGTCGCTGTTGAAATTGCGTTCGCCACGATCGCTATTGTACCCCCCACCACTACTATTACGGTTATAGCCACCACCTTGGCGGTTGTTGTTGCCACCGCGGTTAAAACCACCTCCTCTGTTACCGCCACCCTGACGGTTATTGCTTCCGCCCTGGTTCTTTGGTTTAGATTCTTTTACAGATATGATTGTACCTTGAAAATAAGTAGTGTCCAGGTTATCAATTGCATCCAGTGCGTGAAATTTGTCTTCCATTTCTACAAAGCCAAAGCCACGGGGAAGGCCTGTTGCATTGTCGATAGGTATTTTTACGCTAAGCACTACACCAAATTCTGCGAAAGCTTGTCTTAATGCATCTTCGGTAGTTTCGGGGCTAAGATTGCCAATAAAAAGGTTCATGTTCGTTTAAAATTATTTAGACTTTTTGTGGTACACCATAAAAATGAAACCAGTAAGCCTGTAAGCGATGTTGTGTAGGGTAAAGATAAGTAAATAATCATGATACAATTGGTATATAAACCGTGATTTTCATAGGATTTTTAGTGCATTATCTGTAATTTTAAAATCCCCCTTATACAATAGAATGACACAGATTTTACGTTTAAGAACGGTTGCGGTTCTCATATTATTAACCTTGTTTTCTATCATAATATCCTGTCGGCAGTCTGCCAATACAAATAAGGATCATGGCATGAAGAGTAATGACACACTCTTTACGCCTCCCGATACAAGTACCATACCTCACGATGAGTATGGTGATATGGTACGTTACGGTAGAGAACTGATAGTAAACACCGCGTATTACCTGGGGCCAGATGGAACTGTAGGACACTACCTGAACAATAAGATGAACTGTGGCAACTGCCACCTGGATGCAGGCACCCGTCCCTATGGCTTAAACTATTTCAGCTCACATGCCCGTTACCCTCAATATAGGGGGCGGGAAAACCGCATACTTACGCTTGCTGAACGTATCAATAACTGTATTGAACGGCCTCACCACGGCAGGCCAATGCCACTTGATAGCAAAGAGATGGTAGCAATGGTATCTTACATGCGCTGGCTATCGCAAGGAGTACCTACTGGCAAGCGTGTGCCCGGCGATGGCGGCATAGAGCTTAAATACCCCGATCGTGCTGCAGACCCGGCTAAAGGAGCTATTGTATATACAGAGCATTGCGCCCGTTGCCATGGTGCAGAAGGGCAGGGCCAGTTTAAGCCCGACTCGAGCGGCTATATATATCCACCACTATGGGGGCCGCATAGCTATGAGAACGGTTCAAGCATGCACCGTGTATTAAAGGCAGCAAGGTTCATTAAAGCCAATATGCCTCATAATATAGCTACCTGGGATAAGCCTGTGCTTACCGATGAACAAGCGATTGACGTAGCGGCTTTCGTAAACGATGACCGTATACATAGCAGGCCCCAAATGAATAACGCAAGAGGCTATGAGAATGAGTTAAGGAAACCAATTGACTACGATGCTCCACCATTCCCCGATGGTTTCTCTGCAGAGCAGCATAAGCTTGGCCCATATCAGCCCATTATCGACTACCATAAGCAGCATAACCTGCCCGTAATATTTTAAAGAACTTTAGAAGGTGAGTAAGCTACTCACCTTCGGTTTTAGGTGCCAACTGGAAGGTTACTCCTCCCGTAAGGCCTACGCATACGTCAATATTTGTAAGGCGGAAATTGCCCAGTTTCAATTTCTGTTGGTAACCATCAGCTACAAACAATGTTTTTACTATCGGGTTCAGCATGGCTTTGTCTTTATGTGCTGCCATTATACGTTCGCGCTCTTCAGCTGATATGTCTTTGATCTTAGAAAAATGAAATGTTACATCGGGTGGTAGGCCTACAGTTACAGTGATAGCCGTGGTGCAAAACCCTATCTCTTCTATTATCGGAGGCAGGGTAAGCAGGTCGTTCATAAAAGCTACCGACTTTTCTTTTGCTGAATCACTCATGTTGCCCAGTTTCTCTGATAGCTTATTGAGGCTGAAGCCTTCGAAGCTATCTAACATATTATCCTTGCTTTCTGAGACCTTTTCAGATACCTTATTGAATAAGTCTTTCATTGTGTTGTGTTTTTTGTGCTAATGAAAATAGGCTACCTTCTGTGGAAGATAGCCTATTTATATATTGTTTCATTTTCAGTATTAGTTAGCGCTTACTGCTTTTTGTACCAGCTCTGCCGCTTCGCTAAGCAGGATAGCCGATTGTACTTTTAAGCCTGAGTTTTCTATAAGCTCTTTTGCAGCTTCGGCATTGGTGCCTTGCAGGCGAACAATGATAGGAATATTGATGTTGCCCAGTTTGTTGTAGGCTTCAATAACACCAGCAGCAACACGGTCGCAACGAACGATACCGCCGAAGATGTTGATAAGAATAGCCTTAACATTAGGGTCTTTCAATATAATACGGAAGCCTGCTTCTACTGTTTGTGCATTAGCAGTACCACCTACATCCAGGAAGTTAGCTGGTTCGCCACCGGCTAGTTTTATCATATCCATAGTGGCCATTGCAAGGCCTGCGCCATTTACCATACAGCCCACGTTACCGTCCAGCTTCACGTAGTTCAGGTTGAATTCTGCTGCTTCTACTTCAGTGGGGTCTTCCTCATTGGTATCGCGCATATCGGCCAGGTCAGGGTGGCGCATCAGCGCGTTATCGTCCAGGTTCATTTTGCAGTCAACGGCAAATATTTTATCATCAGCCGATTTGAATAGTGGGTTGATCTCAAGCATTGCACAATCCAAACCAACATAGGCGTTGTACAGGTTGGTAACAAATTTTACCATGTTTTTAAACGCTTCGCCGCTAAGGCCAAGGTTAAAAGCTATTTTGCGTGCCTGGAAAGCCTGCAGTGGCATACCCGGGTGCACCCATTCTTTAAATATTCTTTCAGGTGTGTTATGTGCCACTTCTTCAATATCCATACCACCTTCGGTGCTGTACATAACCACATTTTGCTTGGTAGCACGGTCAAGCAGTATTGATAAATAAAATTCTTTACGCTCGCTGGGGCCATCATAATACATATCCTGAGCTACCAGTACTTTGTGTACCACTTTACCGGCAGCACCTGTTTGTATGGTAACAAGCGTATTGCCTAATATGTTTTTTGCAACTGTTTCTACGTCGTCGGCGCTTTTCACAACCTTCACCCCGTTTTGCTCAGGTACTTCTTTCATAGTACCCTTACCACGGCCGCCGGCATGAATCTGGGCTTTTACTACAGCAAACTTAGTACCTGTGTTGGTAGCTATCTGTTTGTATGCATTTACCGCATCATTTACATTAGTTACAGCTATACCTTCTTGCGTTGGTACATTATAGCGCTTTAGTAGTTCTTTAGCCTGATATTCATGTAAGTTCATGAGTTGTAAAATTTTGGCGAAGATAGTTGTTTAGCAAACTAAATCAAAGCCGGGGGTTTTATGATAATATAAGCTCTCATGTAATAGTTATGTTTAATGTTAGGGGTGCTATTAATTGAACAAACCGCCCTCATATTGCATTTTGGGTGGTTCTATTTTGGTGCCACAGCGCTTGTTCAGTTGTTCAATGAAATATTTGATCAGCTCGGGAGAGTGCAGCTCTTCGTGCTGGTGCATAAAGAAATAGCAGGTTTCCAACCCCTGGTCCATCCATAGCCCTATGCGCTCTACCCACTCATCTATGCGTGTGTAGTCTGTAGGGTGCAGGGAGTTTCCCACAAAACGGATAAAGGCCTCGGGGGTGGAGAGGTGCATGTGCACACAATCGCGGCGGCCGGCTGCATCGGTAATGATGGTGCCGCGTTTTGCATGGCGAAGAAAGTCATATAGTTCGGGGTTGTAACCTTCTTTACCCATGTACCACTCGGGGTGGCGCAGCTCAAGGAACATGTCTACATCTTTAGGGAAGCCGCTGATGAAGGTTTCGATACTTTCTATTTGCCTGGGCGATACCTGGGGGTTAGGCATCAGGAATATAGGGCCAAGATTGTCTTTAAACTCGTGTATGGCACCCAAAAAAGCATCTACTTCTGCCTGCACATTGTTCAGGCGTTTAAGGTGGGTAATGGTTTGCGGAAATTTTGGGCAGAAGAGGAACCCCTTTGGCACTTTCTCCTTCCATTTAAGTACTTGCTCGGGTGTGGGAGGTTTATAAAAAGTGGCGTTAAACTCTATGCAGTTAAAAACCTTCGCATAGTACTCTAAAAAGTCTTTTTCTTTTGTGCCTACGGGGTATAGCTTGCCTACCCAGTCTTTACGGCCCCATTTGGCACAACCTACATAAAACTTTGTTTTGGCTTTGCCTTTACGTTTCTTCAATACTTCAGCATTTACCGAAGGGTCTTTAGGCAGGGTGAAGTCGATGCTTTCCAGTTCTATATCTTCTACTTTACCAAATTCCATAGTGTATTAAATTAAGGTATTCTATATGTGTTGTTAAGTTTTGCTAAGTTTTCTGTCATAAAAAA
>JAEZIL010000324.1 GCA_023436685.1 Bacteroidota bacterium
GGACAGGACTGATATTAATGTGTATTTCAATGAATATTGGAAGAGACCATACCCAAATGAAACACCCGAAACGGCACAGGATGTAGAAAACGCTTGTTATTGGTAAGATGGAAGGAATATCAGTTATTATATGTTGCTATAACAGCGAAAAGTTAATTGAAATGTCGCTGGCTTATCTGGCTGCTCAAAGGGTTAACTCTTTGCCAGCATGGGAAATAGTATTGGTAAACAACAATAGCAAGGATAATACAGTTTCAGTAGCAGAAAATTATTGGCATGGCCTGGAAGTAAATGTTCCGCTTAGAGTAATTCAGGAGAATAAGCAAGGTCTTATACATGCCAGGAAAACCGGTATTATGAATGCTAGATACAGCCTTATTGTGTTTTGTGATGATGATAATTTTTTGGCGCCCGATTATCTTGAAAAGGCATGGCAAATAATGAAGGCGCACCCACAAGTAGGTATACTCGGGGGGGTATCCAAAGGCTACTTTACATCACCAGAACCGGAATGGCTACCACAAATGTATTCGGCTTATGCGCTAGGTAAGCAATACCATACAACGGGAGACGTAACTGCAACAAAAGGCCAGGTATGGGGTGCAGGCATGGTTTCACAAGCAAAATTATTACAGGAGATTTTTAATGAAGAATTTATTACTACAGGCAGAACTGGTAAGAACCTTGCTTCAGGCGATGATACAGAAATATGCTACAAGGCCATTTTAAAAGGATATCATATATACTATGATGAATCTTTGAAATTGCAGCATTATATAACACCACAAAGGCTAACATGGGAATATGCAATAAGGTTATCTAAAGGGCACATACATACCCTTATTAATATGATAAGTTTGAGGCGTGAAGCGGTTGAGAAAATAAATGAAAATAGCGGCACTTCTTTTAAAGATTTGCTATATGCAATCCGCTACACCTTTAAGCCTGTATATCTTTTAAAATTGGGTAGTATACTAAATTTAAAAGAACATGAAGGTGATTTTAAACATTGGAAAGCTTACTTTGACCTTTATTATATTTATACATTATTAAGGAAAAAAATATTGAAGCTGAATTGATGCTACCTAAAATATCCATAATTACACCCTCATATAATCAGGGGCACTTTATTGAAGAGACAATAACATCGGTTTTGGATCAAGGTTACCCTAACCTTGAATACATAATTATGGATGGAGGTAGCAAGGATAATACAGTAGAGGTAATAAAAAAATATGAGAAATATATCACCCACTGGGTAAGTGAGCGTGATAAAGGACAAAGCGATGCTATTAACAAAGGTTTCCGTATAGCAACAGGCGATGTTATAAACTGGTTAAATAGCGATGACTATTACGAAAAAGGTGCGCTTCATAAAGTGGGAGCAGGATTTTCTGATCCTGACGTAAATGTCTATATGGGAATAAGTAGGGTGTTTGGTACGAAGGGAGAGTATATGACGGCGGGCACTGATGTTTATTTTGGGAACTTGGAAAAAACTATAGGTTGGGCAAGGATAGACCAACCGGAAACCTTTTTCCGGAAAAAATGCCTTGATGCGATCGGTTATGCTGATGAACAGTTTCACTTTGTAATGGACCGGGAACTTTGGATACGATATTTAATAAAATACGGCCTTGCCGGTATTAAGAAGACTAATGAGCATCTAACTCATTTTCGTATTCATGATGACTCCAAAACAAATTCTTTCACTTTAAAGTTTAATAAGGAGTCATTACAACTATACCAGGCAATAGCTGAAATAGGGAAATCTAAATTTGCAAATATTCCGTTATGGCCTGCCGAGAAATTACAACTGCATTTTTCAGGTGCATATACAATGTCTGGAGAGCAAACAGATAAGGTTATCAACTATGACATTTATTACATTTTCCTGGAAAGATATGCTCAAGACAACTATAAGGGTGCAAAAGAGCTATTGCAGTTTATCGATGAGCAGCTTCTGTCTACTAACGACAGAGCACATTTTAACGATATTAAGCAACGAATGAAAATACCGGTTATTTTCAAAAAAATATATAATAAACTCAGGTCCTAATGCAGGCATCAGTTATTATAGCTTCTTATAATGGGGCTGATAAATTCCCAGACGCACTGCAAGCTTTAGCTGAGCAGACGGTTAAGGATTTTGAAGTGATTCTGGTTTTGGACGGATCAAGAGATAATTCATTAGCTATAGCTGAGGCCAATCCATGGAATTTGAAAAACCTAATTGTTATTAATCAGGAAAACAGTGGCCGATCAGGTGCTCGAAATGCGGGAGTTTCTAAGGCTCGTTCCAATATCCTTATATTTATAGATGACGATGTTATTGCGCATCGCAACTTCATTGAAAAACATCTTGAAGAGCAACAAAATCATAATATAGTGGTTGGTATATTGGAACCTGATGATAGAATGGCAAAAGATAAGGACTTTGTTAAGTTTTGTTCTTATATGAATGATAAATGGAATGAAGGCGCATTTCATGATGAACAGATCAAGCAGGATATTACTTATATAACGGCAGCAAATTTTTCCATTAAAAAAGATCTTTTTTTTAGTATTGGTGGCTTCGATGAGCGTTTGCGCGATGCGGAAGATTTCGACATGGCCCTAAAGCTAAAAGCGAAAGGGCATAAGATCAGTCTTGATCCGACCATTAAAGCTAAGCATATGATATTTGGTACATTTACACAGTATATGAACCGAATGAAAGAATATGGGAAAGCACGGGAACAACTAATAGCAGTTAGTCCGCTGGCTGGTGATTTTTTTAAGAAAAATGAGCATCAGTTCTCTATCCCTAAGAAAGTCTTCTTTTTTCTTTTTTCATTTGATTTTTGGCCCAAACTGGCCGACAAAGGCAAGCTTATGTTCATACCAACTAAATGGCGTTATAGGATATATGATTTTATGCTTACCGCAAATACCATTTTTCGCTAACCTTTTTTTCCAAAAAAAATCTCTTTAGCTCCTTCATATATTAAGGGTTCTTTACGGCTATTATAGGCACGTGGGTATTTTATTACTTCTTTAAATAAATAGGGGAGTAGTTGGGTATAGCATTTTCTATATTGTTTATTAATAGCTTTGTTCAAGCCTTTTGTTAATGGATATGTTATTATAAAATATAGCACATTAAGGTATGTTGATAGAATATACAATATATAACTGCTAAGCCCTTTTTTATGCCACACTAACGATAACAATAATTTCGACTGAATAAACATTTGTTCGCGGGGGGCACTTTTTCCTCCTAAATGTATTGTTTCGGCATAAGGATAATAATATATGCTGAAATGCTTATTAATGCGTTCACGACACCATTCGGTTTCTTCGCAATAAAGAAAAAAATCAGGGTCAAACCCTTTAGTTTGTTCATATACCTTCCTGTGAAGCAGCATAAAAGCACCTGATATGTCTCCTACACGAGTTGGTATGCTGGGCTCTTTATATTTATTTGCCACAGCAAGCAGTCTATAAAATATAGGATTGTTACTGATAAAATAGTTCCAAACAGAATTTTTTATGAATGGATAAAAGGAATGCTGATAACTTCCGTCTTCATTCAATAAACGACAACCCACCATACCAACATTTTCTACTTCTTTCTCCTTAATAAAAGCCAAACATTTTTGAAGACAATGTTCCTTTACTATAGTATCTGAATTGAGTAGCAAAATGTAATCCCCCTTAGCCTGGCTCATTCCCAGGTTATTGGCCCGGCCGAAGCCAATGTTTTCTTTTGAATGCAGGTAAACGATATCAGGAAAATTTTGGAGCAGGCCTTGTTTGTAATCTTCTTTAGGCGCATTGTCAACCACTATTATCTCGTACTGTATCTCGGCTGCAGTTAGTTTAATGCTGTTAATACAATCAATTATTAGTTTGTAAGTATTGAAGTTGATAATAACAATGGATAGTTGCATGCCGCAATTGGGTATTTGTATTTAAAGATAGTTGTACAGTCTAAATCGCACAAAATTTACTTCTCTGCTGTTTTTATAATAATATTGTTACGATGTCTACTGACAAAAACACAAGAAACATTCCTATTTCCCTACCCAGCATGGGCCAAGAAGAATGGGAGGCATTGAAAGAACCTATATATACAGGTTGGGTTACGCAAGGGCCCAGGGTTAAAGAGTTTGAAACTCTTTTTGCTAAACTTCACGGTGTAAAGCATGCATTAGCTGTATCTAATTGTACAACAGCCCTGCACCTGGCCTTATTAGCACTAGATGTTGGAGCTGGCGATGAGGTTATCATACCTGCGTTCACTTGGGTGGCAACAGCTAACGTGGTAGAGTATTGTGGCGCTACGCCCATTTTTATTGACATAGATCCCAATACATTCAATATAGATATTAGACAACTAGCGAAAAAAATATCTTCCAAAACAAAGGCAATCATCCCTGTTCATCTTTTTGGTTTATGTGCAGATATTGATGCAATAAAAGCTATTGCTAAGGATATTAAGATTGTGGAAGATGCAGCTTGCGCTTCCGGAGCATCAATTAATGGGAAATCTGCAGGCAGTATGGGAGAGATTGGTTGTTTTTCCTTCCATCCGCGTAAATCTGTTACTACAGGTGAAGGCGGCATGGTTACTACAAATGATGATGAATTGGCTGAAAGATTGAATATGTTACGTAATCATGGTGCATCTATATCCGAAGAGCAAAGGCATCAGGGGCCGCAGCCTTATATATTGCCGGCTTTTGATATGGTAGGATATAATTATAGAATGACAGATCTGCAAGGTGCCATTGGTGTTGTACAGCTAAATAAGCTTAATGCCTTTATTGAAGAAAGAAACCACTGGGCAACATATTATAACGAGCAATTAAAAGATATTGGATGGCTGCGGCTGCCGGTGTATAGTTCAAAGTATAGGCATGGGTGGCAATCATACGTGCTAATGGTTGATGAATCTAAAGCGCCATTGAATCGCAATGAGTTGATGAAATACCTGTTTGAGAAAGGGGTGAATACCAGGCCAGGTACGCATGCTGTACATATGTTAGGGTTTTATAAGCACAAGTACAATATAAAGCCTGAAGCTTTTCCTAATGCTTATGCGGCAAATGAGTTCTCAATGTCAATACCATTGCACAATAAGATGACTGCTGAAGATTATGAGTATATTGTTGGCTTACTAAAGCAGATATAAATATAATGTGCGGTATTGCTGGGATATTTAATCTAAATGGCGCACCTATATCTGCCAAGGTTTTACAAGATATGAGTGTTTCGCTGGCTCATAGAGGGCCTGACGGCGAAGGCGATTATATTAATAATAACCTGGGGTTGGCGCATAGAAGGTTAGCTATAATTGACACATCTACTTTAGCGAAGCAACCCATGTCCTCTAACAACAGCGATTGGGTAATTGTGTTTAATGGCTGCATCTACAATTTTCAATCGCTTAGAAACAAGCTGCAAAGTCTTGGGCACACATTTAAGTCTCACTCAGATACCGAAGTTATTGTAGAAGGATTAGCGGCATATGGCCCTTCTTTTTTTACACAGCTAAATGGCATGTTTGCAGTAGCTGCATGGAATAATAAAGAGCACACATTATACCTTAGCCGAGATCGCCATGGTGTTAAACCACTGTACTATTGGTTCAATGGTAAGAGTCTGGTTTTTGCTTCTGAAGTAAAAGCTATTTTACAGCATCCTGATTACTCAATTTCCGTCGACTATGATGCATTAAACCAATATTTTACCTTTCAGAATGTTTTTACATATAATACGCTTTTTAGAGGTGTACACATGCTACCTCCGGCTAATACTATTAAGGTAACTAACCTTACTACACAGATTACCCACAATTCTTGGTGGGATTATGACTTTACAAATACAGATGAAAGTTTAAGTTTTGAAGATTCAGTTGAACTAACAAGAGGAGCTTTTGAAGCAGCGGTGTCGAGACAACTAATTTCAGATGTACCGGTAGGTAGCTATCTGTCCGGCGGACTCGATTCAGGGTCTATTACTGCTGTGGCGTGTCAACAAATAAATAGAATAAACACGTTTACCGCGGGGTTTGATATGTCGGAAGTAACAGGTGTTGAAGCCAATTACGATGAGCGCAGAAATGCACAGCTCATGTCAAATCATTTTCATACCCAGCACTATGAACAGGTTATTAATGCGGGTGATCTCCGATGGTCACTGCCAAGGCTGGTGTGGCATCTTGAAGATCTTAGGGTAGGGATGAGCTATCCTAATTACTATATAAGTGGATTAGCTTCTAAATTTGTAAAAGTTTGCCTGGCAGGTACGGGTGGCGACGAGCTATATGGCGGATATCCTTGGCGCTATTACCGCGTTTTTAAATCTTTGAACCAAGCAGATTTTTTTGATAACTATTATAGGTTCTGGCAGCGGTTGGTGAGCGATGAGGATAAAAAACTTCTGTTTAATGAAAGAACATTTAAGGAAATAGATGTGGAAGCTCCACGTAGTATATTTAAGAGTGTATTTACATTCAATGATCACCTGAAGTATGATAAGCCTGAACAGCATATAGCCAACAGCCTTTATTTTGAGATAAAAACCTTTCTTCCTGGTTTATTACTAGTAGGCGATAAGCTATCTATGGCGCATGGCTTAGAAGAAAGATTCCCTTTTTTAGATAATGATCTTGTTGATATTGCCGCAAGAATACCCGTTAGATACAAGCTGGCTAACCTACAGCAGGTAATACACATTGACGAAAATGATTTTGGTAATAAATCAAATAAGTACAGGGAGTATGATAACGGCAAAAGCGTATTTCGCAATGCAATGAAATCTTACCTGCCCGATGCTGTTGTGAACAGGAAAAAGCAAGGTTTTTCAGCACCTGACGAAAGCTGGTACCGGGGTGAAAATGCTCAGTATATTAAAGAACTATTATTGCATAGAAATACCTGCTGTTCCGAATTTATTGATATAAAATACATGGAGCGGATCATTCACGAACATACAGAGCAGCATATTAACCACAGGCTGCTAATTTGGTCGTTTTTGTGCTTTGAATGGTGGTGTCGTATATTTCTGCATGGTGAAAAAGTCTAACTATCAATACTTAGTAACTTGATAGTAGATTGAAATTGATAGATATTTGCAGAGTTATAGTTACCAAGGGAGTTCAATTTTATGTTCATAGATATAGTTGCAGGTGCTCGTCCCAATTTTGTTAAGGTAGCGTCTATAATTAGCGCTATTGTAGCTACACGTCAAAAAGGTAATAATATCCGTTATCGTTTAGTACATACAGGGCAACACTATGGACCTGAAATGAGTGATAATTTCTTTCATGACCTGCAAATACCTTGGCCACATATAGATCTTGGTGTAGGCTCAGCATCGCCCGCAACACAGGCAGGACTAATTATGATGGGGTATGAAAAACTATTACTCTCTGAAAAACCAGATTTAACTATGGTGGTTGGTGATGTCACATCCACCATGGCTTGCGCTATTGTAGCTAAAAAAGCAGGTGTAAAACTTGCTCATGTTGAGGCTGGTCTTCGTTCATTCGATATGAGCATGCCCGAAGAAATTAATAGAATTGTTACCGATTCTATCAGCGACTATTTTTTTACTACATCTACTACAGCTAATGAAAATTTGATTAAGGCGGGTGTGCTGCGCGAGCATATTTTCTTTGTAGGCAATACAATGATTGATACTTTATTGAAGTTCGAATCTCAGTTTCGTGAACCCAGGCTCTGGAAAGAGCTTGATTTAATGCAAAGGAAATATATAGTACTTACTTTGCATCGTCCTGTGAATGTGGATGATATTCAGCATTTGAAAACGCTTATTGAATATATTGACAAAAATGTTCAAAATACCCCTATTGTTTTTCCCTTACATCCACGCACAGCATTGGTTTTAAAACAAGCAGGATTGGCAACACAAAATTTAAACATTGTAGGCCCGCTAGGCTATCTTGAGTTTAATTTCCTTGTAAAAAAATCAATGGCGGTGATTACAGATTCCGGAGGAATATCGGAAGAGACCACAGTATTAAACATACCTTGCCTTACTGTCAGGTCACACACTGAGCGTCCTGAAACAGTTGAACAAGGCACAAACATGTTGGTTGGCAGAAGTTTGGCAAATATAGGGGCGGCATTAGATATGTTGTTTAACGATAGTTGGAAAACTGGAAGTATTCCGGAACTATGGGACGGTAAAGCAGGAGAACGAATTATAAACATAGTAAACCATTTGTTGTCTAACCAAAGCAAAAGACATGAAATTGTATCGTAACTTTTTTAAGCGGGTGATAGACTTTATAGTGGCTCTATGTGCCTTATTAGTGGCATTGCCATTTATTATAATTATAGCGGTAATCCTTTTAATAGCTAACGATGGTAAACCTTTCTTTTTTCAGCCAAGGCCAGGTAAAAATGAACGCATTTTTAAGGTTATCAAATTTAAAACTATGAATGACCGTAAAGATGCAGATGGTGTATTATTGCCTGATAATGAAC
>JAEZIL010000064.1 GCA_023436685.1 Bacteroidota bacterium
AATAAACTGCTGAGTTGGGCACAAAAGAGTAACCGGTCTGTAAGCTTCGATACTATTGAAGAAAAAATAGATGGGGCGCGAAAGATATTTGTAATAGCGGTAACTGTTGACGGTGAAGTACTGGCTACCGGCAATGGCTACAATAAAAAAGAAGCGGGCCAGCAAGCTGCTAAAGAAGCGCTGGCTGTATTGCCCCGGTTAAAGGCTGATGAAGAAGAATGATATTCAATCATCTTCGAGGTGCAGGCGGTGAAACAGCCTGTGCGCCATGGGTGCTAAGATAATGCCGATATTGGTAATAAATGCTACGCCGCTGAACAGGGCATAAGCTGACGCGAATAGCTTGCCGCCTGTAGACTTTATCTCAACTACAGGGCCCATACCGCTTAATATCATAGATGCATTGTGCAATGAATCGATCCAGGGTATCCCATCGGTATAGTGATAGCCGATAATGCCAATTGCCAGGCATATGGATAAGATGCCAAATGCAAACAGCAAATTGCGCAGTATCCGTTTATAGAAGACATGCAAGGGTGCCAATCGCTGTGTTTTATGCTCGTACATTTCTTTGATTGATACCTACAAGTTATAAAAAACAGGCCTACTGGCGTCAAAGCCAGTAAGCCTGTTGCAGTATAGTGTAATAATTTAGCTTTTTACTTTGCCGCCCATCATAGGTGTGTACGACTGTTTTTTCTCAGTTTTTCCATCGGGCATTACAGATGTTACATTGCTGAAAATTGCTTTAGCGCCTGTAGCGGGTTGTGTGCCATCTGTGTTTTGTATATTGAAGTAAAGGGAAGGTTGTTTGCTGGCGCCTGAGTTACCACATTGTGCCAGTGTTGCACCTTTCTTTATTTTATCACCTTCTTTTATTTTGATAGAACCATCTTTCAGGTGGCCAAGCACTATGTATTCTGATTTGTCGGTTTTCAATATCACCGTGTTGCCGCCGGCGAACATAGTGTTTACCGAACCGGGATCATTGTCGTTGATATTATCAATGATTCGTACCACAGTTGCATCGCACGGTGCTAAAACAGGTTGGCCGAAGGCATAATAGTCTTCATTTTGTGCGCCATTGGTTTTAAATGTTTTTTTCTGTGCATCTTGCATTGCAAATGTTACCGCGCCCCGGTTTTCGAACGAATTGCTATTTCTGTTATTAGGATCGGCAATACCTCCTGAAAGAACATACCACTCGCCCGTAAACGGCAGCGATAAGGTAGTAGTATTACGCTCTAGAATTGCAATGTCGTGTTCGGGTTTATAAGGGGAGAAATTCAACAGGCTCAGCCTGCCGTTGTCATCCATCCCCAGCTTCATGAGCATTTTCTTATTCTTATCGAATGTGACCTCATATCTTGCTATGCTACCACTTAGGTTTAAGAACCTGAACTCGCGCATTTCGCCATTTTCTTTTTTAAAATCCTTTATATATTCTGCAAAAGTATTGCCGGGATAAAGCATGCGCATACTTTCAGATGTATTGCCCATTATCATGTTAGGGTCGGCATTTATAGCGTTTTTCACCTGCTCTGCGCCTGTCATATACATATCGGGCTCGCGTACGGGTGGCAATTGCATTTCCTCAAGCGATAAGGGAGGTGGCGCAGGTATATCTCTTGCTTTTTCGGGTTGTGCAATTGCAGTAGTAGATAAATCGATAAGTAGTAATGAGAAAATGTTTTTCATAAAAATTTATGCGTGAAGTCAACAATATAGAACAAATTAGTGGCATTTAAAATGCTCGAAAGGCTCTTTACAGTCAAGGCATTTATACAATGATTTACAGGATGTAGGCCCGAATTGGCTTACCAATTCGGTGCTATTGGAATGGCAACGTGGGCAGCAAACTTCATCTTCTTCAAATAGCCCCAATGGGTTGATGGCTTTTCGCTTAGGTGGTGCTATGCCATAGGCTTCCAGTTTTTGTTTGCCGGTTTCGGTTATCCAATCGGTAGTCCAGGCAGGGCTAAGCTGTTGCTGAATGTTAAGGTGCCTGATGCCACGGCTAATGAGGGCCATGCGTATATTCATTGCAATAGCATCCATAGCAGGGCAACCGCTATAGGTAGGTGTTATGTAAATGGTTACTGAAGGTTCGCCATTGTTATATTCAACTTGTACGTTGCGTACTATGCCAAGGTCAAGTATAGTAAGCACGGGCACTTCAGGATCGGTAACTGAGGCCAGCCAATCATAAACCTGATCTTTAGTAACAACAGAAGGCATAGCCAAATTTACTAAGAGTTTAGGCTGATAAATAGTTAAAAAATGATGTAGAACCTCCCGCAGCTAATGAAGCGGTATATTACCACTCCATATTGGGATAAGCACGTTGCATAAACTGCATTTCGGCTAGTATATACCCGAGGTGTTCAGTATGCCTTCCCTCCTTGCCGCCTTCCTGCATCCATTTGGAGCCCGGAAGTGTAAGCCCTGCTTCTGCTAAGACAGTATTAACCCTTGCGTGCCATAAGTGGCTAATGTTGCTGAGGTCTACACCAACATTTTGCCCGGCCATAGCTTTGTCAATAGCGTTCATGGTCAATAGCTCGCCTGTGTATGCCCAACGTTCATTTATAGCTTCCTGCATGCGTTTACTGCTTTCTTCCGTACCATCGCCAAGGCGTATTACCCATTCGCTGCTCCAGCGTATATGATAGCTTACTTCTTTCAATGATTTTTCGGCAATGGCAGCAAGCGTTTCATCGATACTTTTTTGCAGTTCGGTATAAAAGTAAAAGCTGAAACTATCGTAAAAGAAAGAGCGCGCTATGGTATAGGCCCAATCTTTGTTAGGTTGTTCCACTAATAACGCGTTACGGAAGTCCCATCCATCGCGTAGATAGGCCAAATCGTCTTCGTCAATAGTATTGCCAGCAGCTATGTTTTGCTGCAATACGGGCGAGCTGAAGAGGTTCTCTTTCTCCTGCCGGGGTAACTGGTTAAATAATGCTGCTGCATATTGATACAGGCTACGGGCTTGCCCCAGATGATCGAGTGAGGTATTGGTTATAGCGATATCCTGCTCAAGGATAGGGCCGTGGCCGCACCATTCACTAATACGGTGGCCAAGTATCAAAGCATTATCTGCTATTTGAAGTGTATATAAAAGTTTGTCGGTTGACTGGCTCATTGTGCGTAGAACGATAGTTTATTGACCCGACTACATATGTTTGAGTTCGTCGGGCAAATTGTAAAATGTAGGGTGGCGATATACTTTATCATTAGCAGGGTCGTACAATGATTCTGATTCAGAAGGATCTGAAGCATGTATATATTTGCTTTCCACTACCCATATACTCACACCTTCAAGCCGGCGTGTATAAACGTCCCTGGCGTTTTCTATTGCCATCTGTGCATCTGCTGCATGCAGGCTGCCTGCATGTTTATGGTCCAGGCCTGCTTTACTTCTTATGAAGACCTCCCAGAGAGGCCATTCTTTATTTGTCATTGTAATTAGTTGTGTATGTAGCGTTTTAGGCTGCTTTTATTACATTGCGTTCTTTACGTTTCCGGGCATGTGCCAATGCTGCTTCACGTACCCAGGCACCTTCTTCCCAAGCCTTTTTACGGGTTTCAAGGCGCTCTTTATTGCAAGGGCCATTGCCTTTTACAACGTTCCAGAATTCGTCCCAGTTGATAGTTCCAAAATCGTAATGACCGCGTTCTTCGTTCCATTTTAAATCAGGATCGGGGATAGTAAGGCCTAATATCCTGGCTTGTTCAACTGTTACATCAATAAATTTCTGCCGCAATTCATCGTTAGTAAAGCGCTTTATACGGTAGCGCATACTTTGCTCTGTATTGGGGCTGGCATCATCAGTTGGGCCAAACATCATGATAGATGGCCACCACCACCGGTTGAGTGCATCCTGGGCCATTTTCTTTTGTACTGGTGTACCATTGGCAAGGGTAAGCATTATTTCAAACCCCTGGCGCTGGTGGAAGCTTTCTTCTTTACATACACGCACCATTGCCCGTGCATATGGGCCGTAAGATGTACGGCACAAAGGCACCTGGTTCATAATAGCGGCACCATCAACCAACCATCCAATCGCGCCCATATCGGCCCAGGAAATAGTTGGGTAGTTAAATATAGAAGAGTATTTGGCCTTACCTGAATGCAGTTGTTCCAGCATTTCATCCCGGCTGATGCCAAGTGTTTCGGCTGCACTGTATAAGTAAAGGCCATGGCCGCCTTCATCTTGTACTTTGGCCAGTAAAACGGCTTTCCGGCGCAAACTTGGGGCACGTGTTATCCAGTTTCCTTCGGGCAGCATTCCTACTATTTCGCTATGCGCATGCTGCGATATTTGCCTAATGAGCGTTTTACGGTACTCATCGGGCATCCAGTCGCGCGGCTCAATAGTCAGCTCCTGATCCAATTTATCTTCAAAATGCTGTTCAACAGTCATTGCCGTAGTATTTTTTGAATGTACAAATATACAATTTATCGGGCAAAGGGGTTGTAAGCAGCTTGTTATTACTGTGCAAAAATGAAGCGTAAAGTTACGCCCCCTCTTGTGGTAGTAATAGGGTAAGAGTTGGTAGTGTAGGGGATACTTTGACGCCTGTCGTAAAAGAAACGTAAGGTTAGTTTATCGTTTATGATATAATCAACAGACGGCGAGATGGTTACTACTTTTTGCCCACGTGTTACTACTTCAATGTTCTGTGCCAGGTAATTATTGCTGGTTTTATCATCTCGCAGGCCAATATCCAGTTTAACATTCAGGTCATTATCCAGCTTTTTAACACCAAATACAGTAAAAGGTAATACGAGGCCCCGTATTCTGTAGCCCAAGCCAAATACGTATTCTGTACTACGTGTTTCGCTTACCTGGAAGTCGACCATGCTTAAGCTGGCTGTACGGGTTTTGCGGAAATCGAAACGACCTGTAAGATTGTTTTTAAATGCTGCGTCTACACCAAACAGCGGATTCAGCTGTTCAGAGAATGTTACGTTGGGCACCTGGTAGAAAGGTACAAAGTTGCCTGAGTTAGAATCGAGAAACGATGGGAAGCCCAGATCAAAAATGTCCTGATAGAATAAGCTGGATACAAAACTATTCATCGATAGCGTACCTGTATAGGTATGGTTAATAACCAGATTATTGAAGATAGGCCTGAAGAACGACAGCTTGGCCAGCCCATTGTAGCTTAACCGCCAGTTAGGCATTGGCTTATAATTTTTGAACGGGTTGCTACGGATAGTTGAATTGTTGTACTCAACTAACCCCACATCGTTAATGCTTTTACCTGTATATGCAGCAACGAATGAAGGTACCAGCACATCTTGCGAATATCTTGAATAGCCTTTTTTATATTCAGGGTCATTAGGATCGGGTACTGAGTTGGAGTATGGGTTATTACGGCTGAGGCGTTCAGATACCCGGGTACGATAACCAATAAATTCATTGTAGGTGCTTGCACCCGCTGCGGCCGAGCCAAACAATGTTTTGAAGCCAATATAGCTAATGTTGAAGGAGCCGGTTTCATAAGGATTGTTGTGTGTAAAAACGCCGGTACGGGCTATTGACGTATCCTTAAATAATTCGTTATGATTTTTGCTAAAAGACTTTGTAAGTGTAAAATCTACACGAAAATCCTGGAAGGGCTCAATTGTAGCCGTAGCATTGATGTTTTGAGAATATTGCTGCTGGAACTGTGCGTTAAATAAAGTATCGGTGCTAAGCCTGCCCTGAGCTGCTTGCGTTTCAAGCCAGGCCCTATCGGGCTGGTAACCATACACAAAGTCGAAACCAGGTGCCCCCGACAGGTTATTGACACCCATGAAGCGTGTACTATCCATAAAACCAGGCAATACAGTTCCTGAGTTTTCCGTATAGCTCAGGGTGCTACGTTTTAACATTGTAATGAGCCGGCCTCCCATACGTTCCACCGGTGTTACTACAGGTGTGGTAGCACGCTTCTTGGCGCGGGCTGCTTTGCGGTCTTTTTTACGCTTTTCTTTTTCGGCTTTTTTCTTAGCTGCTTCCTGTATCTTCTGCACTTTATGCAGAGAATCCAATTGTTTATCGGTTAGGCTAGCTGTGCTGGAAGCTATATCCTTTTTAGCGGTATCGTTTTTGGGCGATGCGTTGGGCACATCAGCTTTCTTATCGGTATTCCTGTTGCTGCGAAGGTCTTTAATATTCTTCTTGTCGTTGTCGGGGGCAAAGTCGTTAGCGCCTCCTGATTTAGAATTTAAAACACTGCCTTTATTAGCTTGCTTAGGTTGAGGCCTCGCGGGTTGGTTAACAGCACGTAACCAACGTTGCTTGTTATATAGTTGTGCAAAGTTAAGCTCGGCATTTACCTGTTTAGTATTTGTATTGCCAATGGTGTTGCCTAATGAGCGGGCCAGCTGCGAGGCTGCTGTCCAGCTATAGTTAGAGCCATAACTTACGCGAAGGCTTGTCCAATCTGTAATTGGCAGTTTTTGCAGCGGTAGTGTATAAGTAGCATTGAATGCCTGTGTATAAAAAGTATTGCGGCCAAAGCTTGATATTTTTTCCCAAAGGCTATCTTTTTTGGCCTGGTTATCGATACGTCCATACGGCTCGTCAATACGCGAGTTGTTGGTTGCTGTATAATCGAACGACAGCGACTTGGTAAGTTCCCAACGTAGGGTGTATAAACGTTGCCAGGTAAAATTTTTGAAGAAAGTAGAAGGAATATCAAATGGATCGGCAGTTATATTGCGCACCTTAGTTTCATTCACCGTACGGTTCAGATCGGTACGGAAAGTGAAGTTGGCGGGCAATGGATTAAAGTTGAAATCCTTAATCAGTGATAGCCATTTGGATTTGGAACGGATGGCTCTTTTAAAAGGTTCAACAGGCTTCGATTTGATAGCATAAGTATAGCCCAGGCCCAGCTTTTGATTTTCTATCTCATCTTTTTCAACCAACGGGTTGCGTTTAAATTGTTTGTTATATGCATAGTTAAGATCGAAGTTCTTAACACTCCACGGCATTACAGTTTCTTTCTGCTTTTCAGGATTGCCCAGTACACGCACATTGCTGGCATTAACACTTGTAATAGACGTATAGTCCTGTGCTACTTTACGTATTGAGTCGCGATGTTTGGAATCGCGTGCGTCACTTAATTTGTCTTTATATTTTACATCAAGGTCATAGGGGTCGTATTGAGGGTTGCTGACATTTTCAGAGTAGCCCAGGAAAATAGGCAATTGTACACCCCAACTCTTTGGCATCAGTTTACCTACATTAATGTTGGTAGAGGCATTGTACTGGTAGAAATTATCGCGATAGCGCTGATTCAGCTTCTGGTCGATATTGCCATAACCTTCGGTATGCATACTACCACTTAAATTCACACTGCCCAGGTCTGCAAGCTGTACGGTTACTTTACCAGCTGCTGCGTAGCCTGGCTTTTCGTTCATGCCTATCATACGCAGCTCGTTAAACCAAACTTCTGCACACTTGGCCATGCCGTCATCTTCGGGGGTAAGGTTAGATTTTTTAGGGTTAGTAATACCTAGCAGCATAGTTTTGGCATCTCCTATGTTAGGGTTACCAACAATTACTATTGTATTGCCTTTAGAGTCGGTAGTAAAGTAGGGAACAAATGAGGCCACGCCTTTTGCATTACGTTCTGTTTTTGCTTTTACAAGCTCATCCAGTACCAGGTTTATTCCGTTAGCCTCAGGCCAAATATCTTCGGCACGTGTAGCACCGGGTTGCGTAATTTGAAGCGGTACCTGATACTCGTAGTAGTTATTTGTAAAATCGCTACCTATACGTATTGTAGCGCGTATATCTCCATTGCGCAATGGCGGCCTTTCTGGCTGAGATTCGGCATGTATGAACATGCGCAAGCCAGTAAATTGGCGCATATCAACGCTTACTTCTTTAAAAACAGCGCGCGAGTCGCCATCTTTAAGGCCGCACACTTGTAGTGCAAGTGCCTGCTCATTCTGCTGAATGGTTTGCCCGTTGCCTACCTGAGATAACTGACGTTGCACTCCGGGAGGTGTAACGTAAGGGATAGGTGTTCTATCTCCATTTTCTTCAAGGCTTACAGACGTAACAGCGAAGTCGACATTTTGAAGGTCTTCTTCAGGTATATTTTCGCCCGGCGACTGTAAGGAGAAAAGGTAGCGGCGCCAGTTGTTACGGCCCAGTTCAAGACGTGCGAAACGCATTACTACACTATCTTCAAACCCGTTGAGGAACAGGCGGATAAAACGTATGGAGCGGAAATCGGCAATGTTGCCTACTTTGTTAGTGAACTCGCGAATAGGTACTTTGAACTGATACCAGGTCTCATTCTCATCAGCATTATTAGGCAACTTTACCAATGTTTGCTGTTTGTTAATGATATAATTGGAACCCACCTCCATATTAGGTGTGAAGTCTATACGGTACTGGTAGTATTCTTCTATTTCATTTAGTGTATTATCACGGTTTATGTCCTCAGCTTCAGGTATATTGGTACCTGCAGATGATACATTGGCTGTTGCATCGGCAATAGGTGAGTTGCCATGAGGGTTGTTGAAATGTTTGTAGCGTTCCAGTATGCGTGCGCCTCGTTGTTCATATTCGCTGTCGCGGAAAAAACGATAGTCGTCCGACGAAGGATCGGCATTAGCAGCGGCGGCTGCACCGGGCGACACTGCGCCGGTTATCCTGGAGAGGTAGGATGCAAACTTGGCTTGCTCTTCTGTATTGTCAAGCCCATCGTAACCTACATCCTGCACCCTGCGGGCTTCAGCATCGGTAAGGAATGCGCGGGTTATCTGCTGCTGGAATTTAGGTGCATAACCCCAGGCACTACTATCGAGCTGCTGTATATCTTTAGGGAAAGTGATACCATTCTCAAAAAATTTCCTGCCATCTTTCAGTACGTCTTCCGAAACGTTACCAAGGTTAATGTATAATGAGCCGCCCTGGGTATTTGGATCTCTATTGATAAAAGGATCCATTACCCAAAATTCTATAAACTCAACATTGGACTGTTCAAAGTCACTGTTTTCGATAGAGCGCATGATACCACCCCAGTTTTGGGTAGGGTTGGTAAAGCGTCCGTCAGCATCCATATTGTTGGTGCTAAAGTTATAGGGGCCACGCTCGCGTGGATAATAGGCGAGGTCGAAAGTTGGTAACGCGTTGTTGAATGAGTTAGTTGACTTTTGCTTGAAAACATCTTGTTGTTGTATCAGGCGGATATAGTGTTGGTTGGGGTCTGTTTTAACGTAATCGGGTATGCCGCTACCGGGGTCAACAAGGGTAGGTTCTATGGTATACCAAGCTAACTTGGCCCTTTCGTAACCGTATAGTAATGAATTGGATGCCGTTGCATTTGGGAAGAGGATATTTCCATTCTGATCGGTAGCGCCGGCAGGGGTAGAAGCTAACGTCCATGAATTGGCAGGGAATTTAAGATCGTATGAACCTCGTGTTCCTTCAAAATCATCTATATATACAGAGCCTTCAGGATCGAGCGCATTAATGACTGAAGCATGGCCCGGCAATAGCCCTGCAACCTCACCCGATACGTTGATGAATGATGGGGCGGTGGTTGAGTAAATAGGCAGCTTATCTAATATGCGTGTAAGCGATGGTGCTTCCGATTGGTAGTTTGCATCCAGTCCGATAACAGTATTCTTGATAGGGTCTTCTCCAAAGGTTGTTTTTTGGGTAAAAGGCTGCTCGGTAAGACGCATAAACGTTGCTCCAATTCCTAGTTTGTCGCTAAAGTAATAGTCGGCGCGGGCACCCATAAAGTTCTGCTGCTGGAAGCCAAATGTGGCATTGTCTTCGTATTGCACATTGATGGGAATACCTGAATTAAGGATGCCTGAGTTAAGTATCTTAAGCCTGCCCAGGCCATAGTCTATCTGATAGTCGACATTCTCAACCAGGCGCTGCCCGCCGGCCGATACAGATACTGAACCTTGCGGGATATTAAAACCACCCAGGAACACCTCTGATGAGGAAGCAGATTTATAAGTACCCTTAAGAACGTATCGATTGTTTTGCTGAAACTGGCGTGCAACAGTTTTTGTAGAATCGTATAATATTTGGTATAAATATTTTCGTTCCATTTGCGGGTTGCCTCCTAAGGCAGGGGCCAATGCATCGCCAAACGGTTCCAGTACAGGAAATATGATTTTTCCTTGCTGGGTATTGATGGTTATGCCTTCAACAAAGTCGAAGATGCCGTCGGGTGCAGGATCGTTCTGATAATTTAATCTGTCGAGATTAAGTAAAGAGATAAGAGGAACACCTGCGCTGGGGCCTTCTGGTATATAACGTTTTTCGCCACCACCGGGATCCTGGTACAGTACATTCAACCTGAATTCGTCTTTCGACACACCCAGGCCCCCAAGCGCATATACGTTTTTCATCATCAGCTTCCATAAAGGCAGGGTAGGCTGAAATGTAAAACCTTTCAGAAGTTTCAGGTACAGTACCTTTTGGTCGTTCGTATTTTGTGAGTTGGAAGGCGGTAAGTCTTCTGAAAATTCACCCACCTGATATACTCTGCCGTTGTACGTATAACGAAAGGCAACAGCAAGCACATCCTGAGGGTTTACTTGCGTATTGAGCGATATGTAACCTAGCTGGGGGTTGAAAGTAAACTCAGATGAATTTAGCTTACGGGCATTGGTAGATGCATATACAAAGCTACTATCGGTACTTATGGCCTGTACAGCAGCTGTTTTGCTTGCAGGCAAACGGCCGGCAGGGTTCTGCAATAAGCGATCGTACAACTGATTTGCGCGGTTGTCGGGCAAGCCCTGCAAATTGGGTTGTGTAGAGCCATTAAATGCCTGGTAATAAGGTGTATTCTCACCAAGGTCCATAAAGGCCATGATATCGCGTACACCTTCTGTAGCACCGGTAGCGTTGGTAATCCATACCTCTATTTTACTGATATTGACCTGCGAATTAATAACCGGATAGTTTTTCAGGGCATTATCATAGTTATTATGGAAGTACTGGGATAAAAGGAAATGGCGGTTTTCTTCATAATCATCGGCCTTGATGCTGAATTGCTGTGTTTGTGAACCGCCTTGTATAGTAAGGCTTTGACGCTTGGAACGCTGTTGCGATACCACCCCTGTAACCCATAGCTTACCAAACTGCAGTTGCGTCTTGATACCAAACAATGATTGTACACCATTTATCAGGCTGCTCTTTAATGGAAAGCTTACGTTGCCAGCCTCTATCTTTTTTATGATCTCATCTTCCTTACCGGTATATTCCAGTTTTTGCACGTTCTGATAATCGAAAGTGGCTTTAGTATTGTTGCTGATGTTGAGCTTTAGCTTTTCGCCTACTGTAGCTAGCAGGTTTACATTCATCTGCAGGTCGAAATCGAAAATACCATTTCGCTGTGCACGTGCAGGCAGGGTGGGATTCTGAATGTTCTGCCAGTTACCGCCAAATGTAACGTCTACATTACCTTGCGGCCTTACCGATATTGTGTTGCCGCCAAAAATACGGTCAAACAAGCCCTCTTTATACATTTGGGGCAATTGCGGTTTTTTATTGAAAAGCGTGAGTGCATCTAACCTGCGTTTCCAATAAGATTGCTCGTCTTGCTGCGACTGATACTTAAGATATTCATCCATGGTCATATAAGTGGGGTTGCGCAAAAATTCATCGCCCATCTTATCGTAGAAGTAATACCTTTTTTCTTCAGGGTCATATTCAACCTGCTTGTCAACATTAGCAGGGTCATTTAAATCCATAGCACGGGTGCCCGCTTGTGGGCCACCGGTATTGTCCTGTATCGGGAACCTTAGTTTCCGAAGACTGTCCTGCCGTGCATTGGCATTATTGGCAGGCGTATCGGGTGCGGGTTCTGGGTCAGGATCGGGTTCGTAAAACTCATACGGATCGTCATAATTCCGCGCACCGGCATTAGCAATAAATACCGCCAGTGCTATAAAGAATAATAATTTATATCCGAAATTATTTTTGCCCTTCAAATCTTCTTAGTTCTATATAGGTTTATAACACTCTTAGTGCCTGTTTAATTAATTCTTCAACAGACAAAGAGGAAGCATCCTTGATCTTCTTGATTGCGTTTTCTGCTACTGCACGATTAATACCCAGGTTCACCAATGCAAATAACGCATCTTCCTCTGTTGTATTGTGTGTAAAGCCTTGATTTAGCGCAGTATTTTTATCAACCACGAGCTTGCCTTTCAGTTCCAGCAGGATACGCTGTGCGGTTTTAGCGCCAATGCCTTTTATTTTTTCCAGCGTGCGGGTGTCGTCTGTAGCTATTACTTTTTCAAGCTCCTGCGGGGTAAGCGAAGAGAGTATGATACGCGCCGTAGCTGCACCTACGCCATTTATACCCAGCAGCAATCTGAAGGTTGTGCGCTCGGCCTCGTCTGCAAAGCCATACAGCACCCAGGCATCTTCGCGTATTTGAACATGCGTATACAGCCTGCATTTTTCCAGGTTATGCACTTTGCCATAGGTTTGTAAGGTAATGTTCAATTCATACCCTACGCCATTGGTTTGCAAATAAAGTAATGATGGCGATTTATATGTTAAATCCCCTTCCAGATACGCATACATAAAAAGTCAAGATTCCAGCCTGAAAAATACATTTTTTCAATCATAAAATTTTCTGCTAAAAGTCATGTTTTCTTCAGCACATCACAATTGGGGCATATATTAATTGGCTATAATAAAAAATGCGATGTGGTATCACATCGCATTTTTTATTATAACATTAGATAACTACCACCAAGGTACTTTATTGGTATTGATCTTATAAATAAAATTGATAGAAATAGTTGAGTAGCCGTCCAGTACCTCCTTGTTGCCTCTTGGCGCCCATGGCTTACGTTCTACGCTTGGCTCTATTTCGAATGATTTGTCAACAATTTGCTTAGCAACCTTGGCTTTTTCAGGGGCCAGATGCCTGTCAAAGTAATCGTCAGTTGGGTATTGGCTGCTTACGTTATCCAGCCTGTCGGTGCCGGTAAAACGATACAGATACTCAACGCCAAATGCAAGGTTGCGACCTATATCCCAACGGAGACCTAAGCCAACAGGTACGCAAATTTGCCAAAGGGATGTTTTGCGAGAATAAGTAGCCGTTGCCTTTTCGTGAGTAATACCTTCTCCTTCAAGATGTAGGTCGGCAGTATTTACCCATTTTCTACGGCCGGTAACAGGGTCGTACAATGTGCTTTGAGGGTTGAAGTGGAAACCACCTATACCTGCCAGCAAGTATGGCTGCATTTTCTTCATGGCATTTCTGCTTTCAGGATTAAAACGCAGTGGCATGAATTCCAGCATAAAAGTACCTTCCCAAACATTGGCACGTGCATCCTGGTTGCGGAGATAGCGCTGGTACGCATCTTCTTCTATAGAGCCGGCTTTTTCAGCTTTAGATTTGTTCCAGTTATCGTTGGCGTATAAAGTACCATAGTTTAAGCTAAGGCGGGCTGCCAATACAGGGTGCGCCTGGTAGCGGCCAAAAATACCACCCATAAAACAGGGCTTATCCCAATATTTATCATTAGTATAGTGATCAAGCAGACTTTTTGTGCCTACATCGCCCCAAAGATCTGTCATGCCTACGTTAATACCTAGCGAGAAACCGGCCGTTTCTACATAAT
>JAEZIL010000284.1 GCA_023436685.1 Bacteroidota bacterium
ATGTTAATATTTCATATGCTCCTTCGCCTCGTATTTTCAACTCTTTAATCACATCTTTACTTTCTTCCGCAGTAAGCAGGTTATTTTCCAGCAGTTCCAGGGTTTGTACTATACCTCCTAGCGGAGAACGAAGGTCATGGCCTATAACGGAGAATAACTTATCTTTTACATTGTTTGATACTTTAAGTTCCCTGTTTAGCTTATTTACTTTACGGTAGTAAGACCATAAGATGCCAATGATAATGCATACCCCCACAATGGCTACTATAACGAGGTTGCGTTGCAGCATTGTCTTTTGGTTAGCTAATTCCAGCTGTGCTATTTTAGCTTTTGCTTCATCGGTTTTGTATTTGGCCTGCATTTCAGTTATCTGTACCGAGCGTTCTTTACTTAGCATAGAATCGGATAGTGCATGATATTTTAATGCTGTCAGATACGCATCCCGGTATAAGCCGCCCGTAGCGTATACTTCTGATATAGAATGATATATATCTGCCAGCATGCCGGTATTCTTAGTAGCCTCGGCTATCTGCATAGCCTCCTTCAGGTAAACAATACCCTTAGCCCAATTGGGCGTATCCAGGTTTGATGCCATATTGATTAAAGCATGGGCACGCTCTTCCGGTAATTCGTGTTTAATAGATTGAGCATATGATTCCTGGTAATAGCTGAGCGCTTTTTTCTTGTCGCCAAGTCTGCTATATGCGTTCCCTGCATCAGTGAGTAAGGCTATGTGTACAGGGTTGAATTCCAGATTATTAATGTGTTTTATTCCTTCCTCAAAATATCCCAACGCTTTTTCGTATTCGCCCTTTCTGCCATACAATATGCCTATGTTGTTTAGTAAGGTTAACGACATGTTGGATATAGGCGACTTGTCACTTATAGCCTTAGCAAGTACGTAGTATCGTAGTGCTTCTTCTTCATGCTTGCTAAGTTCGTTTGCCAGGCCAAGCTTCAAATAAGTTTCCATTTGGCCTTCTTCATTTTTATCAGCCTTGTATATATCCAGGGCACTCAGGAAGTTTTTTATTGCCAGGTTATAATATCCCCGTTGCCCCTCTACAATACCAATGCTATTATAGCATTTGGCAATGCCTTCCCTAAAGTTGGACTTTTTAAAAAGAGGCATTGCCGCATTAAAATATATTAGCGCACTGTCAAGTTGCTTATGCCTGAAATAAATGATACCTAAGAGTTGTAATATTCGTCCTTCTCCTGCTTCAAACTTGAGTTTTTTTGACAGTTCCAAGCCTTGGTTGGCATAGTATAAAGAGGAGTCAACATTACTTATCTCATATGCATTTGATACCTTTCCATACAATATTACTTTACCCGTATCAGGAGGGCTGTTTTTTAATTTCTCAAGTAGTGGGTAGAGATCAGGTTGAGCCGTAGCCGCAACAACGGCCAGGTGCAACAGAATGCCGGTAATAAAGAAACGTTTCAAATTAAGGGGGCTTTGCACTATAAATATATGGCATATAATTTCAATAGTCAATGTTATCATTTAAGGTAGCATTCTATAATAGGGTTGACTTATTTTAAGCGTCATCACATGAACTGTTATACTGTTTATTTTACGTTTTAAAGTTGTATGTTTGTCTTTTAAGTTAAGTGTTAAGACACCAGATGAACAAAAAATTTGTAAAAAGACGTAAGTACAACAAAACACAACAATTAAGATTAGTCAGTTCCGAGAGACATTGGCATGAAGTTTTTTTAATCTAATGAAATGACAACCCGACAAGCACCTGACAAGCAAAAGAAAGACCTACTTGAGCACTTTAAATAATATAAATGACAGAACAAGAAAACTTGGAAAGCCAGGCCTTTTATAGAGAGGCGCTTACACTGTTGGACGAATGCGGGGCACCATATATGTTAGGAGGGGCATTTGCTATTTTTCAATACACAGGGCTATTTAGGAATACAAAAGATCTGGATGTTTTTGTTAAAGGTTCAGACTATACAAAAATTCTGAAATTTTTTGCTGATAAAGGCTACGAAGTACAAGTTTATGATGTACGCTGGCTGGTTAAAATATTCAAGGGCAACTTTTTTATTGACGTAATATTTAATACGGTTAATAATATATGCCGGGTAGATGATTCATGGCTCGAAAGGGCAACAGAAGGAGAATTTTGCGGTAGAAAAGTAAAATTTATATCAGCAGAAGAGCTAATATGGTGTAAAAGCTATGTGTGGAACCGTGAGAGGTTTGATGGTGCAGATATTAATCATGTTTTACTAAAACAGGGTAAAAACCTGGATTGGAGGCACCTGTTGAACAGGTTAGACCCGCATTGGCATTTATTATTGGCTGAGCTTATTATGTTTCAGTTTGTGTATCCCAGCGAGTTTAATGAGGTTATTCCCCGCTGGATATTTGACGAACTGATGCAAAGGGCGAAAGAGCAATACGATGTGCCTAGCCCCCATGAGAAAGTGTGCAGGGGGCCAATGATCGATAATACGCAATACAGCGTAGATATAAAGCATTGGGATTATAAGTCGTATACCATAATAACTGTATAGGTATGAGCACAACAATTAAAATTGCTGCAGTTGGTGATATACATGTCCGTCATTCCGATAAGGGGAAATGGACCAATTGCTTTTCACAGGCATCTGAGCAGGCAGATATTTTGGTGATATGTGGAGATCTTACAGATACAGGTGATGAAGATGAGGCTAAAGTATTGGTGGAAGAGCTGAAAGTATGCAAAATACCAGTGATAACCGTTTTAGGTAATCATGATTATGAAAAAGGAAAGCATAAAGCAATAAGGCAAATCATGTTGGATGCAGGGATATATGTATTAGACGGTGAGGCAATTATGGTTAAAGGTGTTGGTTTTGCCGGTGTTAAAGGGTTTGGCGGAGGCTTCGATAAATATATGTTGTCGATGTTTGGTGAAGATGCAATGAAAGCTTTTGTACAAGAGGCTGTAGATGAAGTATTGAAATTGGATAGGGCGCTAACTGCTTTGGATAAAGATCATGAAAGTATACCTAAAATAGCTATAATGCATTACGCACCCATAAAGGAAACCATAACGGGCGAACCCGAGGTAATCTATCCTTTTCTGGGATCGTCAAGGCTTGCAGAGCCATTGGTGAGACGGCAGGTTACTGCTGCTTTTCATGGGCATGCACATGCCGGTTTGTTGGAGGGAAAAGTAGGGGATAACATTAGTGTATTTAACGTGGCATTGCCAATTTTGCATAAAGAAGGTTACGATTGTGGATTTTACATTTATGAAGTACAGCTACCTTAATTTAACATTCTATGGTATGGTTTTCTTACGGTAATTTTTAAAAAGCGACTATGAGAACAAATAATCAAAATCCATCCGTTAAGAATGTGCGAAACAATTCAAAAGCATCACAATCGGGGGGCAGAAGGCCTGAGAACAAAGACAACCTGGATAGCCGCAGTGGTGAAGAGCAGGATTTTAAAGGTAATGATGTAACGCACAATAAAAGAGAAACCAAAGAGGATAAATTGAAAAAGAGCAGGTAAGCCTGCTCTTTATTTTATTAATTCTAATAGCTTGGCAAGGGCTGCAGTAGCAAAGTAAACTTGGGTTTCTAAACCTTTCTCAGTAGTTGCGTCAACCCTGGCATGTGCTACAATATTATTGCTGTTTGCTATTGCAAAAAAGCAAAAGAGCTGGTTGCCGGATTCCGGAACGGGGCTCGCATAACCTGTTATGCCAACTCCCCAATCGCTGTTGAAAAGTTTGCAAACGTTTATAGCCATTTGGTGGGCTACGCTCTCCGACACACAATTGCACTGTTCGGCATGTATAGGATCTACATTTAGGTACTTGTACTTCTGTCCTAAGTTAAATGCAGTAATACCACCATGATAAAATTTAGAAGCGTCAGTAGCTGCAGATAATGATAACTGCAATAACCCGGACGTTACGCTTTCTGCTACAGCAATAGTTTGTTTCTTGCCTAATAACTTAGCACCTATTGATTCAACTAGTGTTTTATCTATCATATCAGATATACAGCAAAATTGATACCCGCAGATTTAGCATTCACTTAAATATTGTTGGTTTTTAAGTTCGTAATTTTACGTATGTCCCGTTCTCATGCAGATTTGCCCTTACATTATGGTAAAGTACCTATATGGCTTGCCCAGCGTATGCGTGCATTAGGTGGGGCTATAGTTACGGCAATTGTGCAAGACTATGGGAGGGATGAGGTATTAAAACGTCTTAGTGATCCTTTTTGGTTTCAGGCCCTGGGTAGTGTGTTGGGTATGGATTGGCATTCGTCCGGCATTACTACGTCGGTTATGGGTGCATTAAAAGGTGCTATCAATGAAAGATCTGCCGAACTTGGCTTGTATGTGTGTGGAGGTAGGGGTAAACATTCCCGTCAAACTCCTA
The DNA here is from genome assembly GCA_023436685.1 of Bacteroidota bacterium. Taxonomy (GTDB): domain Bacteria; phylum Bacteroidota; class Bacteroidia; order Chitinophagales; family Chitinophagaceae; genus Polluticoccus. Next base: position 4,407 of record JAEZIL010000284.1, read on the forward strand.
ACGAACTCATGGCTATAGGAGAGCGAACCGGGCTTGATGGGAATGCGCTCGCCCTCCGGAGCCGGCTGGCTGCTAAGGTGGATAATACAGCTATACAGGATGGTTTCCAGTTGTACCTGCATTCTTTTGTTTTAAGTAAAGACGGACGATGGGCTGTAATACAGCAGGGTATGAACAATGCTACAGGTATGGCCAGGCGATATCATTGGCATTCTCCCGAGATCAGGTCATTTGTAGAAGAGCCACATACTTTTATTTATGGTAAAAATATGGGCGATATTCTTAACCTGACACATAAAGATGCCGCAGATACAAAAGCAGGAATATTGGAGATAA
>JAEZIL010000289.1 GCA_023436685.1 Bacteroidota bacterium
CATGGGCACCGTGCTGCCCCTTTCGAAGTGTTATTGCCCTGGTGGGAAGCACATAGCTACGACCGTCATGTATATTACGGGCTGGGTGTTTACCGGATGGTAGGCGCAACCAAAGCTCCCTGGTTAGGTACAGGCGAACTTACACGTCAAATAAAGGCCATTCGCAACTCCACTCAAAATGTGGGGTATTCTTTCTACAGCACCTCTAGCTTTAACAAGATACCCTCGTATGTAAGAGATACAGTAGCTAAGTATAATGCCTCAATTGCTTTCCCTCCTCAAATGAAATGGATAGACAGCATTGCACCCGAACCCGCGGTGCTTAAGGCTATACCTTCATCCGAAGGCACCCTTTTGCAATGGTCGGGAAATAACCCCAATAGGGAGCCCCTACGTTTCGCTATATACCGCTTTGAGAACAATGAACCCGTTAACTTAAATAAGCCTGAACATATAATAAGCCTGCAACAGAAACCTGAATTTTTGGATACAGAAGCCAATAAATACAGGAAAGTAAAATATGTGGTTACTGTTTTAGACCGTATGTGGAACGAAAGTAAACCTAGCAATGTAGTAGGTAGTTCGCTAAGCGAATAGCATTTCAACATTTTTTAAAAAAAGGATGATTTATTAACGATTTTTGTATCTTCATCTCCCATAAAATCATCTTTACATGAAGTTTGTACGGTTGAGCAAAATGTTGTTCTTAGCTGTTTTTTCGCTTGCTGTTTCTAGTTGCGATAAGGATACAACTACTGTAGACCAGCCACCTGTAGCAGGTGGAAAAGGAGGCCATTCGTGGTTGAGCGTAATACCCAGGCATGAAAATGATGATATAGATAGCTGTATTATATATATCAAGTATAATACTTTAGATATTCCACAACAGTACGATGATTCGCAATTGGTAGTGCGTGTAGATGGGCGATATCGCGTAACTTTTACCGATCTTAAACCAGGTAATTATTATTTGTATGGAAAAGGGTGGGATAATGTACGCTCTTTGCCTGTGGCAGGTGGCTTCCCTTACACTATCCAGAGCGACTACACCAAAAACAATATGGAGTTACAATTATTCAGATAAAATAATATATAAAAACTTTTTTTGCAAGCCGTTGAAATAAAAACTTTCAACGGCTTATTTATTGTTGATAACGTGTGCATTTTGGCAGCTTGTTAACATTGGGCACTGTTTTTGGCACATTATTATCATTATTTTTGATAAAACGAGTAGCGTATGTTTGATGATGATTTTAACGAGGATGATTGGGATTCGATGGACGAACTGCTAGCGAAGTATGAAAAAGTGAAGAATGGCGAAGCAGAACGTATGATGGAAGAAGAAGAATTTGAACGGATTATCGAATATTATTCTCAAAATAGCAATGAAGAGCAGGCTTTACTTGCCTGCGAAATAGCCAGAACATATTATCCTTTTTCCCCGTCAGTTTTATTATTAAAAGCTGAGATATTAACCCAGTCTCAAAAATATGGCCAGGCATTAAAGACTCTGGACGAAATGGAACAGTATGACCAAAACAACCTGGATGCTGTGCTTTTACGTGCGGATGTACTTTTAGGTCAGTTCAAGTATGATCAGGCAGCCCTATGGCTGGAGCAAAAGGCTGAGCAATTCACCAAAAAAGAAAAAATCGAGATACTACTTGAACTATCTGACGTTTACGACGAATGTGAAGAGTTTGATGCTGTTTTTGATACCTTGAAACGTGTTATAAAGATAGACCGGCGCAACGAGGAAGCATTGCAGAAAATATGCTTCTGGGCCGAGTTTACGGAAAGGCTGGAAGAAAGTGTAACTCTGCATACCCAGCTTACAGAAGAGGACCCATATAACGCTCTTGCCTGGTTTAACCTCGGCGCTGCATATCAGGGACTGAAATTATACGAAAGAGCGATTGATGCCTATGAATTTTGTGTAGCTATAGACGAAAAGTTTGAGTTTGCTTATCGCAATATGGCCGATGCGTACATGAGGCTTAAATGGTATGAACGGGCTATTGATGTACTTGAAAAACACCTTGAAATAGCTAAACCTGAGGATGTAATATTTGAAGCTATGGGCTATTGCTGGGAAAAGCAGAAAAATTATCCGCAGGCCAGGTACTATTATCGCCAGGCTTCGCAATTAAGCCCTCAGGATGATAGTATTTTTTACAAAATAGGGGAAACATACAGCCGGGAAAAAGAATGGGAAAAAGCAATGAAGGCTTATTCAGTAGCCCTTAATTTAAATAAGGAAAATGCTTCTTATTGCCTGGCAATAGGCAACTGCCTTATGGAAATGAATGTGAAGAGTGAGGCCTTGGTTTGCTACCTAAATGCCGTTAGGCTTAAGCCTAATAACAAGACCACCTGGATGGGCTTAATCAAAGGCCTGTATCTTACAGGGTATTATGATGAGGCACTAACGCAGATAGAGGTTGCAAAGGACCATTGCGGTGATAAAGCTGACTTCTATTACCTACAGGCAGCATCACTGTTTGAAATGGGTAAGAGTAAAGAAGCATTGCTTCAGCTGGAAAAAGCATTGAAAATGTCAGCAACAAGGGTTAAAATGTTCACCGAACTTAATCCTGAATATTTACGCCGCAGTTC
>JAEZIL010000344.1 GCA_023436685.1 Bacteroidota bacterium
GCTTTGGCCTGTCTCGTTTAAGTATGTGTATGTATTCAAAGAATTCATCCAGCCATTGGTATTTATACGTCTGCCTTTCATCGCCACTGGTACCACTGGGAAAGTAAGCATTGATTAAAGTAATATCACCAAAATCGGCCCGTATTACCCTTCCTTCTGCGTCGCTCTGCATAATGCCGTTTCCGCAATGCACTGCGTCGGGTACAATTTTGCTGAAAATTGCTACCCCGCTATATCCTTTCTTCTCAGCCGGAAACCAATAGGTTTGATATCCTAATGCTTCTATCGAAGCGTAATCAACATTCTCTTTGTGTGCTTTTATTTCCTGCAGGCATATTACATCTGCAGGGTCGGTTGCCAGCCATTCGGTAAAGCCTTTTTTCATGGCACTACGTATGCCATTTACATTGTAGGTTATTATTCTCATACTATTGTACGTGTTCTTGCATTATTATCTGTTGCCTAAGGGTTTTGCTCCAGGTTATAAGTATTTTCTTTTCTTCCGCTGTCAGTTTAGCACCTTTATGCATCCAGGTATAGCTACCCAATGGCATCTCATTTTGTTCTACTAGCTCAGCAATTTCTTCCAGTTTGTGTGCTTTCTTCTTTGCAGTATAGTTTCCAAATTGCGATAGGTTGAGCTCCTCTTTTCCTTCTTTTATATGTCGGTTCATCCACCAGGCTACGGGTTGTATATTGTCGTACCAGGGGTAGTTGGTATAGTCGCTGTGGCAGTCACGGCAAGCTTTGTCAAGTATCACCTGCACATCGTGCGGCACATTATATACCATAGTTATATCGCCCGTTTGTTTTCCTTCAGTAACATTTCTTGCTGGCCGTATAAATTGAATTACGATCAGCAATATCAGCACAACTAAAAGTATTTTTTTCATATGCCTAACTGTTTATTATGGCAATATATAGGATATAAACAGAAAGCCAAAGGAAGATTTCTTAGACCTATTTAAAAGAGTAAGTATAGTGAACTAAGTTTCGTACTGAGGCAAGTCCCGGTATATGCCAATATACCTGATGACATGCCAATTCTACACGATAACAGCAGTGGGCAATAAGCTATTAGTATCCATACTTACTGAAATTATGGTAGATAAAATCCCAACGCATGTTTTTTATAAAATAACACGTATATTTGACATTGATAATACAATAAACTTATGCTAAGTAATGCTAAGGCATGATAAATTTAAAAAACCACATTTTCTTTTGAAAATCAGTCTGGATAGGGCTTTAGCAACCAACTTCCGAAAAAAAATTTTTTTTGTGACAGAAAACTTAGCAAAAATTAGCAACAAATATAAAATAACATCAACTGAAATATGCCACTGTTTACAAAACTTAGTAAGTACTCCTCTACAGCGTTATTGCTTATGCGTGTGGGCCTGGGTATTATGATGGTACTTCACGGTTACCCCAAAGTGATGGGAGGCCCCGATAAGTGGACTGCCCTGGGTAATAACATGTCGAATTTTGGCATTACTGCCTATCCTGAAATATGGGGTTTTCTGGGTGCTGTTTCTGAAGGTGTAGGTGGTATACTACTAGTTTTAGGCCTATTCTTCCGCCCTGCTTGCTTTCTTTTGCTTTGTACTATGATAGTTGCTGCTACACGTCATTTATCAGCGGGCGAGTCAGTGATGGATGCATCGCATGCTATAGAGCTGGGTATCGTATTTATGGGTTTGTTTATACTAGGGCCTGGCAAGTATTCGGTAGATAAGGCTTAAGCCCTGAAGTTGTAAACCGGGAAGGCAATACGTTGAGCGGGCCTGGCTTTAAGTTTAGATCTGTTTACATCAGCATGCAATGCTACTTTAATAGCATCTATAATGTTATCGCATACTACTTTACGCTTGCCCCGCTGGGTGCCATGTACTAGGTTCACCATGTACAAGTCGTCTTCTATAAGTGTGTATATGATTGGTGTGCCAGATTTAAAGCCCACCTGCACAAGATCGTGATAAGTTTGTGTGCTGCAGGCATCAGGCTGCTGAGGGTTAACATAAACCACATCAGGTCGCACTTCATTAAGAAAGGCTTCAGCGTTTTCATGAGGACATGTATATACCAAAAAACCGTGGTCTTTCAATACTTCGGCTTCAAGAGCCAGATTGTCAGCATCATTTCCGGTCATTAATACTTTAATACGCATAACCTTAAGTTTTAAATTTATTTATTCAGCGTCATCACAACATTTATCATGTCCCTATACAAGTGCAGCTTTGCATTTGCCGACGATATCAATTCCTGGGTCACTTCTTTCTCAATATCAAAGAAGTACTTCATAGTAAACGTTAACATGGGTAGCAGGTACTTGTTGCTCATAATCCAATTTCTCTTTTCCTTTTCCAACTATATAAATAAAAGACCATGCCAGCCCTATAACAGTTGGTGGAATGTGGATAAATTACATTACCATAACATTGAACATAATTTTAGCAGGGAATGCTTTTAGTAATTAACTTTACCGCAAAGGCTTAACTGCTTCACTTATATTCATTAGTGCAGCAACCTCGTTAAAACATTGCCGGGGCAGTGGTTAAGTCTTTCTTGCTATGGGAGCTGATATTATACTCACACTATTCCTCGTATTACTGAATGGTTTCTTTGTAGCCGCCGAATTTGCTATTGTAAAAGTGCGTTCATCGCAAATAGAGGTACAGGTAAACCGCAATAAAAGCCTAGCTAATGCGGCTAAAAATATTGTTAACAACCTGGATGCTTACCTGGCTGCCACCCAATTAGGCATAACATTGGCCAGCCTGGGCTTGGGTTGGGTTGGCGAAGATGTAATGTCAGAGATCATCTTGAAGCTGTTTATCTCGTTAGACCTTCAGCTATCAGAAAGTGCAGCACACAATATAGCTTTGCCCGTGGCATTTGCTACAATTACTATTTTACATATTGTGTTTGGCGAGCTGGCACCTAAATCTTTAGCAATACGCTACCCTGCCTCTACTACTTTTACTATAGCATGGCCCTTAAGAGTATTTTACTTCATATTCAGGCCATTTATTTGGTTGCTGAATGGTTTTGCCAATCTCATTCTTAAGATTTTTGGTATAAAACCTATACATGGCGCTGAAATACATTCGGAAGAAGAGTTGAAAATGATCATCACCGAGAGCCAGGAAGGGGGCGCCATTGAACAAACTGAAAGAGAACTGATACAGAACGTATTTGATTTTGATGACAGGCGTGTTTGGGACATACAAACATTACGTAAAAACATCACGGCTATTCCTAATAATATGTCTCTTAAAGAGGCAATTGACTTCGCTATTAAAGAGGGGTATTCAAGATATCCTGTATTTCATGAAACTATTGATGAGATCCGAGGTATCATATATACCAAAGACCTGATGAAGACGATTGTATCCCCCGATCCGCAAACAGATATAACTGCCCTAATACGTAAACCCTATTTTGTAACAGAAAACAAGAAAATTAAAGACCTGCTTAAGGAACTGCAACTGAAGCGTCTTCAAATGGCAATTGTGACTAATGAAATTGGTGAAGTTTCGGGCATTGTAACTATGGAAGATATATTGGAGGAGCTAGTGGGTGAAATACAGGATGAATACGACAATGAAAAGCCATACGTTGAGAAGACAGGCCGGGACACTTACCTCGTGAGCGCGCATTACAAGCTTTCAGATATTAATAAATACCTGCCCTACCGTTTTGAAGAAAATGAACACTATGAAACTCTGGCCGGCTATATTGCTGATATACACCCTGAAGAACTTAAAGAGCAGGATAGAATTAAAACAGACAAGTATTATATGACAATATTGAAGATGTACCGCAATTCAGCCGAATTAGTTGAGCTCAGGGTACTAGATGAGAATGACGAAAAATAATAAATATGGCGCAGCTTAAACTGCGCCATATTTATTACAAATTATACTTAAACTATTTACTAACAAGCTTTTGAGCCTTTGGTGTAAATTTCTCCACCTTATTATCGATTGGCTTTATTGTTTTAAGATATTGGTAAATTGAGGATAGGTCAGCTTCAGTCATTCTGCCATACATTGTCCAGGGCATAATGGTATTAAAGTCAGTCATAACCAATTCAGGAGAATGGTAATTAGAATCTGCATAAGTCTTAAAGCGACTGATAAATATTTCCCTGTTCCAACTACCTATGCCGCTTGTGTGGAAAGTAATATTAGGCGTACGAAGTGTACCAGCAGGTAAGTTAAACTCACGCCCACCTCCAAATTCGGTACCTGCAACCAGTTGCATTTTTTCATCCACTTTAGTATGGCATTCTACACAGCCTGCCATAGTTACCAGGTAGCCCCCATATGCTACACTATCAGACGCTGAAGGCTTACTACGAGGGGTTGCCTTGTGAGGTATAGTATGCATTATAACGCTAAACGGAAAGTCAGGTGTCGATTGAGGGATATCATTTTTTTGCTCTGGTAGAGTGCGGATATAAGCAATAATGGAATATATATCCTCAGTATCGCATAAACCGTAATAATGGTATGGCATAACGGGGAATATAGCATCACCATTCTTGTTAACACCGGTAGTTATAGCTCTAAATATTTCTCCGTCGGTCCAGTTCTTAAGGTTGTATGGTGTTATATTACGTGCATAAAAGGTGCCGGGGACACCAAGATTTTTATCAAATATATCTCCACCCTTTCCTAATGTGCCTGGGGTTATGGGCCCTGAAAATTTCGTCCAGTCGCGGGTGGAATGGCAATCCATACATACAGCAACGCTATTTGCCAGGTATTCCCCCCGCTGTATGCGTTCAGGTGTCGCTTCAATTTTAACATTAAAATGCATGTTTTTTCACCCTATTTACATTCAACGTCATAATAAATAGCTTTACAGCATAAACGCACTACATGATCAAGGCAATTTTTAACGATAAGCCTACCAGGCTGTTCATATTTATAGCATCCTTCTTTGTTGCAAATGCACTAATAGCGGAATGCATTGGGGGTAAGCTGTTTTCTCTGGAGCTGCTTTTGGGAATGAACCCTGTGCCGTTTTCACTGCTTGGTGAAGATGGTTTGACGTACACATTAACCTGTGGAGTGCTACTTTGGCCTTTAGAGTTTGTAATGACTGATATTGTTAATGAATACTATGGTCCAAAAGCAGTACGAAGAATATCTTATATAGCAGTAGCTCTCATCAGTTATGCTTTCATAATGTTTTATGTAGCTATTCATGTGCCGGCCGAACAGTCGTTTTGGGTGGGTAGCCAGAAGGAATCAGGTATCCCTGACATGCAGCTTGCTTTTGAAGGCATTTTTGGGCAGGGTATGTGGATAATAGCCGGCAGCCTCATAGCCTTCCTGGTAAGCCAGTTGCTGGATGTATGGGTATTTCACCGTATAAAAAAAGTGACGGGGGAAAAGAAAGTATGGTTACGTGCAACAGGCTCTACATTGGTATCGCAATTCATAGATAGCTTTATAGTGCTGTTCATTGCCTTTAAAATAGGTAAAGACTGGACATGGCAACGGGTGTTAGCAATAAGCCTGGTAAACTACTCTTATAAAGCAACCATGGCACTTATACTAACACCCGTTATTTATTTTGCAGAAAACCGTATCGAGGCTTTCCTTGGTTCAGATCTTACTAAGAAAATGAAGCAAGCTGCTATGGGCAATGATTAACGTGCCTTCATTGGCCTGTTTTTATTGCTGCTAAAACGGTAGCTCATGTTTATTTGCACCGAAGGCATCTTATAAATATCTTTCGATATCATCTTAGCACCTTCTGTTTTAGCATTATCCCACAGGTTCTGAGTAAGGCGTATATCTAGCTGCATAGCTGGCGACAGCTGATAACCTGCACCTATTAGATACCCTACACTAAACCTTGATTTAAAGTCGGTTATAGTAATTTTAGGTGCGCCATTTGCCCACTCATAATTAATAGTAGCCGTGGCTGCAGGTGTCTCTTTTTCATAGTTATACTTATACTCAGTAACATTAGCTACGCCGAGATTATATACCAAATTACCGCCACCAAAGAAATTAAGCCGTTTTAGAGAATATTTAATTGCGATAGGCAATTCTATACTGCTTACGTTGGTATAGTTGAAGTAATGCTGAGTCGAATCGAATGTATACATCTTTTGGCCCGATGGACTAATCGTTGAATCTAAGTTGCTGATAAAGTTATCATCCAGTTTAGAGTCCTTTCTCATCCGCTGAACATATTTCAGTTCAGTAAGTATACCCCATCTATCATTCAGGCTAAGATTACCTACGGCACCCAGCTGAAAACCAAATAAGCTGTTTTGCCCCGCCAAAGATGTATTTGCACCTACTATAACACCAGGATAAAAGTGTACACTGCCCATGCGCATTTTAGCATTTTCAACCATTTCAGCAAAATGGTTTACTTTTTCGTAGTGCTTGGTTTGCTTACCCGATACTTTATAGTCGGCCAGAGGAACCAGGTTTTCTTCATTCGCTTTCAAAGACATAGAAGCTGCAGGCACTACTGTATTATCAGCAGTTTTTTCATCTTTTTTAGCCAGCATTTGCTCAGCAGGCCATTCTACTTTACCTGTGGCTACAGTATCTTTTTTCCAACCAGTTGTGCGCGAATACTTTTCCTTAGTCTCTATTTTATTTATAAGGTTCTTTTCTTCAGCTAGCTGTGTTTCCTGGCCTTGCTTATTGGACGGTACGTTATTCTTATTAGCATTAGCAGATACCAGTGAATTCGTATTACCGGCGTTAGCTTGAGGAGCAGGAGTACCCGATGCCAATGTATTAGTTGAACTGTTGTTGTTGCTATTGACCGTATTAACTTTAGCTGTCGCCGGCGTGCTAATTGCAGACTGTTGCAAAGTGTTTTTTACAGGAAGAGATTTAGATGTATTAGCTCCTGAACCAAAGTTGCGCTGTGTAGTTGCAGCATCCTGAGTAGTTATACTGGTATTATTAGCAGTGCTGTTGCTTGAAGTAATAATATCATTATCAGCAGACAAGTTATTGTTTTTCTGCGTATTATGCGAAGAAACAGTATTTGCATCCAGCTTGTTATTAACTGCAGCTTTTGTAGTTGTACCTGAAGCTGCTAAACCCTTGTTAGCTGAAGGCAGGGCCTGTTCTGAAGCAGTTACTCTACTTTTATCGTTATTACCAGTAGTTTGCTTTTTAGTATTAGCTGCAATATTATTACTTACCGGCTGCGGCTGACTATTGCCTATAGTTTTATTGTTAACTGTGTTATTACTTGTTTCGGATGCGACAGTTGTTTTATTACTGTTATCATCACTATTCAAAGCAATAGTTGCAGTTGAGTTATTGTTATTTGTATTCTGGTTGCCGGAAAATGGTTTATTATTAGCTGTAGATGATTGTTGCGCAGTACCGTTACCATTTACCGCCTGAGATATAGTTTTATTAGTTTCACTATCGGTATTTACCCTGGTAGCTACCTGGTAGCCACCAATACTCACAGTTGCCAGCAAAGC
>JAEZIL010000203.1 GCA_023436685.1 Bacteroidota bacterium
GGTTATATGCGTGCCGCTTCCAGCGGCGAGGCGTTAGTTGCAGCAACTGTATATGTAAAGGAATTAGGGGTTGGCGCGCAAACCAATAATTATGGTTTTTATTCGGTCTCGGTACCTGCGGGTAGCTATACAGTCATCTTTTCTTATATAGGTTATGCTACCAAAACCGAAACTATTTCGCTGATACAAAGCAGAACTTATGATGCAGAAATGGAAAGTAGCACTGAACTGAAAGAAGTGGAAGTTACATCTCGCCGTAGTGATGAAAACATAAGAGGCACTGATATGGGTACTATGAGCCTATCGGCAGAAAAAGTTAAAACACTACCCGTGGTGTTTGGTGAAACTGATATACTTAAAGCTTTGCAATTAATGCCCGGTGTACAATCTGCAGGTGAAGGGAATTCGGGTTTTTATGTGCGCGGAGGTGGTCCTGATCAAAACCTAATACTGCTCGATGATGCCGTGGTTTATAATTCGGGCCACTTATTTGGTTTCTTCTCTGTATTTAATACCGACGCACTGAAAAATGTTACCTTGATAAAAGGTGGTATGCCTGCCAATTATGGTGGTAGGTTGTCTTCTGTTGTTGATGTATCAATGAAAGAAGGAAACATGAAAGAATACCATGCCGAAGGTGGTATTGGCCTTATTGCTTCTCGCCTGACGGTTGAAGGACCTATTAAAAAAGAAAAGGGCTCATTTATGTTATCGGGTCGTCGTACTTATGTCGACTTACTGATCAAGCCCTTTGCTACCGGTAGCCTGGCAGGCTCAGGTTATTTTTTTTATGATGCCAACCTGAAAGCCAACTATAAAATAACCGAGAAGGACCGCATTTATGCCAGTGGATATTTTGGTAGAGATAAATTCAAATTTAAAAGCAGCAGTGGCAATTTTGATGCCGATATACCTTGGGGCAATAGCACAGCTACACTACGGTGGAACCACTTATTCAGCAACAAACTCTTTTTAAACACTACTGTTGTTTATAATGATTATCAGTTTGCTTTCTCGGCAGGGCAAAACGATTTTGATATAAAATTGTCTTCAGGCATCCGGGATTACAATGGTAAGGTTGATCTGGATTACTTTACTACATTTAACCATCATTTTAAAATTGGTGCAATGTATACGCACCATAAGTTCATACCCAATCAGATATCGGGCAGAAGCGGTGCAACTGAGCTGAAACCGGATAATGCGCTGGTTAAATATGCTCATGAAGCAGGAGCTTATATTACCGATGAGTTCGACCCTTTCAAATGGCTGAAGATTAATGCCGGTATCCGGTATTCATGGTTTGGACAAACAGGGCCCTATACCCAATATAGCTATGGCCTAAACAATAAAAAAACGGATAGCACCGGATTTGGTGCAGGCGATATTGTAAAAAGTTATGGTGGCTGGGAACCTCGTATCAATTTACGATTTGCTTTAGATAGTAAATCATCAATTAAAGCCAGTGTGGCTAAAGCATATCAATATATTCATCTTATAGCCAACAACGGTAGTACATTGCCTACAGACCTATGGGTGCCCAGTACGTTTTATGTGCAACCCCAAAATGCCTGGCAATATTCTTTGGGGTATTTCCGCAACTTCTTTGACAATAAGGTAGAAACCTCTGTAGAAGTATATTATAAAGACCTGAGGAACCAGATTGAATATCGTGAGGGTTATATACCTTCTACAATACGCGATCCGGAACTGGATTTTGTCTTTGGTAAGGGCGAGGCTTATGGTGCGGAATTCTTCATTAATAAAACAAAAGGAAAATTTACTGGCTGGATCGGATACACGCTTGCATGGACGTATAGACTCTTTCCAGACCTTAATAATGGCGAAAGATATCCGGCTAAGTATGATCGTCGTCACGATCTTTCGGTAGTAGCTACGTACGAAGCCAGCAAAAAATGGACTTATTCCGCAGTATTTGTTTTCGGGTCAGGTAATGCCATTACACTGCCAACAAATTATTATTTCATCGATCAGACTATTGTGCCTGAGTATAGCTCATTAAATGCCTACCGCATTTTCCCATATCACAGGCTCGATCTTTCAGCCATCTATAAACCTAAACCTAAAAAGCCACGCAAATGGGAAAGCAGTTGGGCTTTTTCAGTATATAATGTTTATAGCAGGCAAAATCCGTACTTCCTATATGTAGATACGCAGGGAAGCCTTGGTGAAGGCGTTGAAGCAAAAGTTAAGCAAGTTTCTATCTTTCCAATATTGCCCAGCATTACTTACAACTTCAAGTTCTAACTATTTTGTAAATTGATGCATTAGTTAATGAAGATGAAAGTAAGCAAGGCTGAAAAAGAAACCCTGTTGCAAGCTATAGTGCACTGGGAGCAGAATGGAAACATAGATACCGATAAAGCGAGTGAACTACGGCAAACTATAGATCTGAAGACATCGCCGGCTCAGCAAATAGCACAATATTTTTTCATTATTGCCATTTCATGTATCGTACTTGCGTTTGGTACTATTTTTATTGATGAGAAATTCCTTGAAAAGGTTAAGAACTACTTCTCACTCAGCAACGTTTTTATCGCTATGGTCTTCGGTGTCATGAGTGTTGGATGGTTTTGGTACTGCAAGAAAAAATTGCGAAATAAAACCAGCCTGGGATATGAAGCTAACATGGTGTTAGGAGCTCTTTTTCTGCTTGTGTCGCTGGTATATGCTTGTAAAGACATAGGTTTTGGCACTGGCCACAGCGGGTTTCTCATATCAGTAGCAGTACTGTTTTCTATACTTTCGGGCTTTTTTCATTCACGGGCACTTTGGATAGGATTTATATTGGCTATAATGGGTTGGTATGGTGCATTTAGCCATACTCATTCGGTCAATAACCTTTTTTTGCATATGAACTACCCAGTGAGGTTTGCAGTTTTTGGATTGGTTATCATACTTTTTTCATTTCTACAACGCGTTATACCTCCCCTGGCGTTTAGCCAGAGGCTAACGTATGTTATAGGCTTGGTTATTTTGTTTACGGCTCTTTGGGGAGTATCGGTTTTTGGCAATTATGCTTACCTCGATGAATGGGCTAAAGTACGGCAAACCCAAGTAGTAGCTTATGGTATCTTGTTGGGTATTACTTGTTTAGCAACTATATACATTGGCATAAAGTATAATGATGATGTAACCCGTGATCTGGGTTTGATTTTCTTGCTTTTAAACTTGTATACACGATATTTTGAATACTTCTGGGATGGCATGAATAAAGGCATTTTTTTCATTATACTAGCTATATCCTTTTGGGGTATTGGTCGTATCATCGAAAAAAGAAGAAAGTTGAAGACCAACAATTCATTGGATTAACTTAAACGTACTGTCCTTACTATGCATAGATATTTTCTTGAGGTAATGTACGATGGCACTGCATTTCACGGATCGCAACTGCAGGGTGAGATACCAACCGTTCAGTTAGCTATTAATAATACTCTTTCTACATTATTTCGCACACCTGTAGAAACTTTTGGTGCCAGCCGTACCGATGAGGGGGTACATGCATTATGCAATTACTATCATTTCGATACAGGTCAATCGCTACATGATTCGTTTTTGTATAAGATGAATGCAATATTGCCCCCATCTATAAGTATAGTAAAGATATTCAGGGCAAACGATTTTCAATTAAATGCTCGTTTTGATGCTCTAACCCGCAGGTATCGATACCGTATTTATCATAAGAAAAATCCGTTTTTAGTTAACAAGGCTCTATTCTATCCTTTCCGAATTGATAAAAATGTACTGAACGACACTGCTAGTATGCTGATGGAGTACGACAACTTTGAAACTTTTTCCAAGCGCAACACACAAACATTTACATTCTTATGCAAAATATATAAATCATATTGGGAGCAGCAGGGAGAAGAGCTACACTATATTGTTGAGGCTAATCGCTTTTTGCGTGGTATGGTCAGAGGGCTGGTAGGCACTCAGTTGCAAGTGGCCAATGGGCGGATAAGGTTAGATGAATTTAGAAAGATAATTGAAGCTAAAGATTGTACAAAAGCCTATTTTAATGTAGCGGGCCATGGCCTTTATCTTGAAAATATACATTATCCTGAAAATAGCCTTACAGAAGTAAAAGACAAACGCTAGTGAAATATACCGCCAAGTATGTAGCCAGCCATGCATGTAAGCAATCCGGTAATACACAACCGGCTTATTTCAGAGACAATTCTTCTGTCATAGATAGTCGATTTGATATAACCTACTAAAGCGAGGCACAGTATACTAATAACAGCCGAAGAGGCAAAAGCGCTTTGCCTGTCGTCTATCAACATATATGGTATTAGAGGAAGTACCCCACCTACAGCGTAAAATATCCCAATGTTTATTGCACTTCTACCAGCTTCCTTCAAATCTATCTGTCTGTCAAGCATCTTCTCCATCTCACTCTTCTCTTCCATGGCCATTTCTGCTTCTATTTCTTTACGTGTCGTTTCACTAAGGCCAAGATGTGCCAATGTCGCAACCTCATGCTGGGCATGCTCATCATCTTCTAAACCTTCTTTTTCAGAATAATATCTGCTGATTGCTATAGCAATAGAACCAACAAGTATAGCTATACTTGATGCTATGTATAAAGAACTTATATTTTGAACCACTTGCCAAAGACCTGCAGTTAGTG
>JAEZIL010000225.1 GCA_023436685.1 Bacteroidota bacterium
CGCATGGGCTTATCGGTATTAGGGCCCGATGTGAATGAAAGTTTAAAAGGCTTTTCGGTAAATAAAGAAAGTGTGGTACGCTTTGGTATGAATGCTATTAAAGGTGTAGGTGAAGCCGCTGTTGAAGATATTATAGCCGAACGTGAAGTAAATGGGCCTTATACTTCTGTATTCGATTTTATATCACGTGTCAATCAACGTACGGTAAATAAGAAGTCGCTTGAAAGCCTTGTGTTGGCAGGCGCTATGGATAGCTTTAAAGACATGCACCGTGCACAATACTTTTATGCTCCGCCAACAGACCCTGTAACTGGCATGGAGCGCCTGGTGCGTTTTGGCAACCAGGTTCAGGCAAGCTCGTCAATGGCTACCAATAGCCTGTTTGGCGAAATGTCGATGCCTGATATTAAAGCCCCTGTGATGCCTGTTTGCGAACCATGGACATTATCAGAGCTATTAGATAAAGAGAAGGAAGTTATTGGCATTTACCTAAGTGCGCATCCACTGGATGGGTATAAGTTCGAGATGCAGAACTATAACTTCATACCCATTAGTGAAATAGAGAAAAATCAAGGTCGTACTGTTCGCATAGCCGGCTTTGTAACCGATGCCGCACACATGACCACGAAGAAGGGTAGCAAGTTTGGTAAAATGATATTGAACGATTATTCAGGCAACCAGGAGATAGTTTTTTGGGAGAATAACTATGTCAATTATAATAACTTTATTGACAATGGTCAAAAGTTGATGATTGAAGGCGTATACCAGGAACACAGGTTTAGGCCCGGTGTAATGGAGTTTCAGATACATCGCATCCTCCTGCTAGACCAGGTGCGGAAGATATTGACAAAAAGGATTCATTTACTACTACCGTTGCATAAAATAGACAAAGAACTGGTAAAATTCCTGCACGACAACCAAAAGCAATATGTGGGAAATACAGAGTTGATATTGCAGGTGGTTGATGAAACTGATAGAATGTCAATAAAGCTGAAAAGCCAGTCTATCCGGCTGGAAATCAACGACGAATTGACACAATTTTTAGAAGAGCGTGACGATATTAAGTATTCGCTGGAAGTGGCATGATATTCATGATATATATGTGATAGACGGCGATTGGGATATAGAAGGCTTATAGTGCTATTTCCTTCTGCTATTGTTCCAATTGCAATATTGGTAGTAACTTTGAATCTTATTTATTTAAACAATTTTTAATAATAACCGTTATGGCAGCAACATTCACTGATGCTAACTTTGAAGCAGAAGTATTACAAGGCGATAAACTGACAGTAGTTGATTTTTGGGCACCATGGTGCGGTCCTTGCCTTGCGCTAGGCCCCACTATCGAATCTTTGGCTAAAGAATACGATGGCAAGGTAAGCATTGGTAAAGTAAACGTTGACGAGAACCCGCAATTGTCTATCAACTATGGTATCACTAGTATACCTGCGGTACTGTTCATTAAAAACGGACAGGTTGTAGATAAGCAAGTAGGTGCGGCACCAAAAGGTGTTTTCGATAAAAAGATACAACAACACATGTAATTAAAAAGAGCGCTCAATTTGAGCGCTCTTTTTGTATAACGTTCTTTGAATACTAGTTGCCCATCATCAGTACTTTGCTTGTAGCTGATGTTATCTTTATGCTTCCGCCGGCTTCGGCATCAGCAGCATCTAAAGCAGTAGTTCTGGTGCGTGTCATCTTCAATGTTACGCTGCCGGGTGCTATATTGTTAACACTGGTAGAGTCTATTATAATCTGATTGCCATCGAGGTTTACTTTATTTGTCCATGGCACAAGCGGGCTTTGCATACTGGTGCCTGTTAAGGTAACAGTCAGTTCTTCATCTGCAGATAGTTCAGTCCCGATCCAATTGAAACTATAGCCTTCGTTCTTTGAAAAGCCTGTACGCATATTTGAAGGAAAATCAATAGCGCCAACGTCTGTCAGCGAAATAATGTTAGCTATTACGGTGCCTGAATTCTTACCCAGGTCAAACCTTACGTCCTTGGTTCCGGTAAAGAACCAATCGTAAGTATTATTGGTAGGTTGTGCGTCGTTCTCATCAATGCCATTTGCACGTATATAGGCACCATTTGTCAACTCAACTCTGCTGCCATCTTTGCTGCGTACCCGCAAAAGGGCTGTGGCAGTTGTGGTAGAAGCAGTTTTGTCGTAGGTAACAGCATATTCCTGGTAAAATGGTACAGTATCTTTTAAATCGTTAGAATCTACTTTCTTGCAGCCGGCAGCAAGTATTAATAGGCTTGCAGCTATACCGGATATTGAGAGTAATGATCTTTTCATAGCAGTTGTTTGTAAAGTGAAATGCAAATCGTTTGCCAAAATAGAAAAATGTATGGTATTTTCTTACTGTAAAATGTAATTGCTGTTGTTTTTGGTGATAATTATTATTTTTAGCCTGCAGGTAATATTAATTTCCTCTTTTTATGAAAAAATACTTTACACCTCTTTGTCTTATGGCCATATTGCTATCCGTTACTTCCTGCGATAGAACGTATGACTGCGTTTGTACTGCACGCAATAATAAGTCTACATATGTTGAGGAAATAAGGGCGGTGAATAAAGATGATGGACGGGAGAAATGCCTTGAATTAATGGACCGCACCAACACATTGTCATATCCCGGGGTAGACTGCGACCTTGACTAGGCCGCAGTTTATGGCTACATCATTTAAGCTCTAATAGTACTACATTCTCGATATGATGCGTATGAGGGAACATATCTACGGGACGCATCTTTGTTACCTTATAAGCAGCATCCAGTAGTTGCAAATCACGGGCCTGAGTTGCAGGGTTGCAGCTTACATATACCACTTTAGGTGCACGCATTTTTAAAAGTTGCTGTACCAGTTTTTCATGCATGCCTGCACGTGGGGGGTCGGTAATGATAACATCGGGGCGCCCATGGGTTGTAAAAAACTCATCTGTGCATATGTCAGATACATCGCCTGCGTAGAATTTACAATGCTGCAGGTTGTTCATCTCGGCATTTACGTATGCGTCTTTCACTGCATCTTCTATTACTTCAATACCTATTACTTGTTTAGCACCTTTCGAACAAAAAATACCAATGCTTCCCGTACCGCAGTACAGGTCATAAAGGGTTTCATTGCCTGTTAAGCCGGCAAATTCCCTGGTAATGCGATATAGTTCTTCCGCCTGGTAGGTATTGGTTTGAAAGAATGACTTAGGTGATATTTTGAACCTGAAATCTTCCAGGGTCTCTTCAATATAACCTTTGCCATAGTAAAGATGAACATCCAGGTCATGAATACTATCATTCACTTTAGGATTAATAGTATAATGTAGCGTTGTAATGCCCGGAACATTTGCCAATAAATGATCTAATATGGCCTCCCGCTTTTGCTTGTCTTCGTGCTGAATTATAAGATTAATAAGTATCTCGCCTGTACGTGCAATACGGATCACAACATTGCGTAGCCAGCCTGTATGGCTTCTATAGTCGTAGTAATCAAGGTTGTGAGCTTCGGCATAGTTGCGTAAGGTTTGCAACATAAGGTTAGTGGGCTCCTGCTGCAGGTAGCAGGTATGTATCTCTACCACTTTATCGAAAAGCCCCGGAG
>JAEZIL010000261.1 GCA_023436685.1 Bacteroidota bacterium
TTACCCAGGGCTCAATTCTGTATACCCCGATGAAATCATAAATGGTACCCAATTTGAAACAACGCTCGATGCAGGAGAAAACCGGAATCGTAGCGAGTTGAGCTTTGATTCACTGGGCTTTTTTCACCCGGGCGATACCGTAGTCCTGAAGTGGTGCGCTATAGATAAAGCCGTGTACGATTTCTATAGCACTTTTGAATTTGCAATTAGTACAATTGGCAGCCCATTCGCTTCGCCTATCCGTGTGCGTACCAATATTAGCAATAATGCGCTTGGTGTATGGGCGGGATATGGCTCTGTTTATACTACCCTTGTTATTGAATAATTGTTGTGTTAAATAGCACTATAGGCTATACACATTAACAGTCTATGGTTTTTTTTCGCATTTTTGCAGCCACTTAATAATAGATATGTCTGAAGTAGAAAAAGTTCATTGCCTCATAATAGGCTCTGGCCCGGCAGGCTATACCGCAGCTATATATGCTGCCCGTGCCAATCTTAAACCTGTATTATACCAGGGTTTACAACCGGGCGGACAGCTAACCATTACTACCGAAGTAGAAAATTATCCCGGTTATCCTGAAGGAATAATGGGTCCACAGATGATGGTTGACTTTGAAAAACAGGCACAGCGTATGGGTGCTGATATACGTTGGGGGTTAGCTACCAAAGTTGACTTAAGCAATCGCCCGTATAAAGTAGAAATTGATGAGGAAAAATGGATTGAAGCCGATTCACTTATCATAGCTACAGGCGCATCAGCAAAATGGCTAGGCCTACCGTCAGAACAAAGATTAAATGGCCACGGCGTTTCTGCATGTGCTGTTTGCGATGGTTTTTTCTTTAAAGGACAAGAAGTAGCAATAGTAGGTGCAGGTGATACCGCCTGTGAAGAAGCACTTTATCTATCCAAATTGTGCAGTACGGTACATATGTTTATCAGGCGAGATGAAATGCGTGCCAGCAAGGTTATGCAAAACCGTGTATTAAACACTCCCAATATTAAAGTATATTGGAATACCGATACAGATGAAGTATTAGGAGAAAATAAAGTGGATGGCGTAAGGATAAAAAACAATAAAACAGGAGAAGAAACAGTTATTCCTGTTAAAGCCTTTTTTGTAGCTATTGGCCATGAACCCAATTCTTCATTATTTAAAGGTTGGCTTGAAATGGATGAATCTGGATACCTAATAACACAACCGGGTAGCTCAAAAACCAATATTGAAGGCGTATTTGCCTGTGGCGATGTGCAAGATAAGATATACCGCCAGGCTGTTACGGCAGCCGGCAGCGGGTGTATGGCAGCTTTGGATGCCGAACGTTACTTAGGTGCATTAGAACATAGTTAGCACCTTCATAAAGAAAAGAGCCACCAATTGGTGGCTCTTTTCTTTATATTTAATGAGTTACATATGTAACTTTTCTTTTTTCTCAAGTAGCTCGTCAACAGTTTCACGATACATTTCATCCGGTACGCAACAATCTACCGGGCAAACAGCAGCACATTGCGGTTCTTCGTGAAAACCCTGACATTCCGTGCATTTGTTAGCAGTAATATAATATGTGTCTACCGCTAAAGGCTCATGGCGCTCGTTAGCATCGGTATGCGAGCCATCCATTAATACAAAATCACCTTTCACCGATGTACCATCGGCTATAGCCCACTCTACTCCACCTTCATATATTGCGTTATTAGGACATTCCGGCTCGCAAGCGCCGCAATTTATACATTCATCTGTTATCTTGATTGCCATTATTTTAGTTTATATCGCCACAAAGTTACAATTTGCGTACCGAAAAATAAACCATATGCTTAGCACGAATGAAAGATTAGATCTGATGGTAAAATTGGCCAACCATATTACATCTAAGAATGAGGAGTGGCTAAGTGTAAGGCAAGCCGCTATCAATGCGAATGCATGGTTTACAATAGAACATATTGAACTGGCTGCCGGAAATATTGCAGATGGTTTCTTACAGGAAGAAAAACTTAAATCCTGGATAGCACAATATAAAGTGGCGCATAACCCTAAGAAAGTAGGCATTATTGCTGCCGGAAACCTCCCTATGGTAGGCTTTCATGATTTGTTATGCGGATTTATGAGTGGCCATATTGTGTACGT
This sequence comes from Bacteroidota bacterium, assembly GCA_023436685.1. Taxonomy (GTDB): domain Bacteria; phylum Bacteroidota; class Bacteroidia; order Chitinophagales; family Chitinophagaceae; genus Polluticoccus. The sequence continues at coordinate 2,127 of JAEZIL010000261.1, forward strand.
AAAGCTCTCGTCCAAGGATGATGTATTAATGCGTCACCTAATAAATAAGCTGATAGAATGGAACCCACAAGTGGCGCAACAAATTACTATATCAGAAATGCTGAAAGGCTGTGATGCGTATATAGCCACCGGTAGTAATAACAGTGCCAGATACTTTGAACAATATTTCTCAAAATACCCGCACATTATCCGCAGAAATCGAACCTCTGTAGCTATTATTGATGGGAAAGAAACCCCGGAAGAACTTGCTTTATTGGGCAAAGATGTTTTCACCTACTTTGGGCTTGGGTGCAGAAGTGTGACCCAGGTATGGGTACCTGAGGGGTATCAAATCAGCCAGATATTTGATGCTTTTGCCCCATATCACGATATCATTCACCATAATAAATATAAAAATAACTACGACTATTACCTGGCTATTTACCTGCTCAATAGGGTGCCTTACTTAAGTAATGATTTTTTGCTAATGGTTGAAAACGAAATACCTTTTTCGGCAGTAAGCGTACTACATTACAAATTTTATAAAGACAAAAACGAGCTAATGAGCACCCTTGCAAACAGCGAGAACATACAATGTATAGTAAGTAGGGAATCAGTGCCGTTCGGCTCCTCTCAATCTCCATTGCTTCAAGATTATGCAGATGGGGTTGATACAATGGAATTTCTGCAATCTTTATAAGATTTTAATAGCCAACGGGTGTTGCTATTGTGTTAAAATTTAGTATCTTGTACTCCATCTGAACCATATACTATTAACACCCAACCAGTTGTAACAAAAAGTGTTTTCAACCGTTGAAAGTTAGAAATATAGAAGTTCAGAACGTTGAAAACCAACTAAATTATATTAAAAACCGTCTTACTAACTAATATTCCAAGCTTTTTCGAAAAAGGTATAATATGAAAAGAATTTTATCGGTTCCTACACTGTTGCTATTGTTCTTTTTTGCAGGCATAATACCTGCCAAAGCACAATTCCCTATCGCTACCAACTATACCAGCAATCCTAACGCAACAATATTCAGTGTTCCGGGGCCGCACTATATTTTATTCAGCCTATATAACAGCAATTCCTACCCTGTTTCTTTGACCGATGTAAGCACATTCCATGTGTCAGAAGCGGATCTCGGTGGGGGCTTAATATTGTCGAATAACGGGGCGACCTATTCTTTACTTTATAGTAATTCAAGCCTTACAGGGGCACCTGCGGCAATTACTACCTGGCCTTTGGTAGGCAATTCCGCTCCTGTATATGCAACTACAATAGGCGTTATACCGGTTATCACAGGCCTGAACTTTTCTATACCACCTAATACGGAATACCGCTTTGCACTGGTAAGTAACGATACCCAGATCGTAGCTGGTGGCCTTGATGCATCAGGTGCAGGAAATCCGCCATTACCACTCACTTTCTCTAACGGTGGTGTTACATTGAGCCCTGTTTATTTTACACCAGGTGGAAAAACTCAATTCGGAACATATCCACTAGCTCCCGTTTTGCCTTCAGCCGATGCTGATACATTTGGATGGGTAGGCGGTGTTATTTTAAGGCGTACAGGTCCGGTAATTGTTGTTACCAATAACTTTTCATGCGAAGGTGGCGATATTACCCTGACAGCTAACGTACCGCCTACAGTTACCGGTGCTACTGTGAACTGGACTGGCCCGGGCGGCAGAGTACATACAGGGAATACATGGACACTTACCAATGTTGACGTTACCAATACAGGAACATATACTGCCAGCTATACAGTTACGGGCCCTCAAGGCAATGAAACTTCAACCAGAACTGAGACGGTGGTGACTGTTAATCCTACCCCACCCGCACCAGTATTAAGCGGCCGTACAAAGTATTGTGTTGATGAACAGTACGAAGGTATAATTGCAAATGGCCAAAACATTCTTTGGTATACAGCACCAACAGGTGGTACGGGTACTACTCTCGCACCTTATGTAAATACTACTTTAGCAGGTGCTTATACCTTTTATGCGTCACAAACCATTAATAACTGCGAAAGCAGACAACGTGCCGCTATTACAATAACTGTTGCACCTAAGCCTCAACCTCCCGGTGTTACAACACCTATAGGATATTGTGAGGGTGCTACTACCGAACCACTTACTGCAGTAGGTGATAACTTACTATGGTACTACGATCCGGTAGGTGGCCTGTCGTCAATCAATGCTCCTACCCCCAATGCCAGCGTTAGAGATTCTTTCATTTACTATGTATCTCAAACAGTGGATGGCTGCGAAAGTGATCGTGCAAGGATAGATGTTGTTATTTCTTTTACTCCAAACGGGCTGATACTTGTAAGCCGCGAACCTGAAATATGCGAGGGCGATACATTGACCTTTAATTATTATGGTAGTGGTGAATCTAATACAGCTTATAACTGGTTAATACCACAAACTGACGCTGAGCTAATATCAGGCACACCGGGCACACCGGGCCCATTAGTTGTACGTTTTAGCAATGCAGGTATTTACCGTATGGGATTAAATACGGGTAATATTGGCTGCTATAGTGAATTATACTCTCAGCCAATTACTGTAAAAGGAATACCTGACGGTTCAATCGTTACAAAGTCGGATATATGTAAAATGGCTACTGAGCTAGTTTCACTACGTACTTATACTCCAACTATAGATAGTTTCATTTGGGATTTTGGTGGCGGTACTGCTACGCATTTCGCAACAGATCAAGGTCCTTATGGTGTATTCTGGGCTGAACCAGGCGAACACATTATTTCTTTGATTGTTACTGATGAACTTTGCCGTGACACTATCTATGATACTGTAATGATTCACGAACTGCCTGATGCAAAAATCAATGGTTATACTCAGGGCGATGTAATATGTACTAGCGATAGCATTAAGCTGCAAGCAAATACTATCGAACCTGCATCTCAATATGTTTGGACACCAACACGCTTCTTTGATAATTATGACAGGATACCTGTAACATATGCCCGTGTTGATTTTGATTCAAAAGTTAAACTTCAGGTAACTGATGAGTATGGCTGTACAAATTCAGATAGTGTAGCCATAAAAACCAAACTTTGCTGTGATATATATATGCCATCTGCATTCACGCCTAATGGCGATGGCAAAAATGACCTGTATCGCATATTAAGCCCCGGCGATCTAAAGATCTCTAGCTTTAGAATTGTAAACCGTTGGGGGCAAACAGTATTCGAAACTGCTGATCCGCGTGTGGGTTGGGATGGTAACTTAAACGGTAAGCCCCAGGATATGGGCAGCTATGCATATTCTATACGCTATAAATGCGCTAACAAGGATACTGAACAGCATGGTGAATTAACACTAATTCGATAGTTGTAATCATTTGACAATACTAAAAGAGCCTCCAAGTGGAGGCTCTTTTAGTATTGTTTATCCGCATCTTTAATAGCTAATTTACAGCGTTACGTCATTATAATTATTGCAAGTAACATTCTCTTCTATTTATACCATGTAAATGAGAAGGATCTAAATGATAATCTGTAAAGTGCCACCATTCCTTATGCAAAACATTAACATTAGGTCTCACTACGTTTGTAGAACAGAAGTGCTAGTAACTACTGTTACTACTCTATGATAATAACTACGTATTACACCAGCAACGCATTAAATGTAAATGCGTCCCGTATAGGCTAAAGTAATTATCTGCGTTTTAAGAACACAAAACCATTTTTCTCTCCCAAGTATTCTATCTGAGGTAACGCCAGATATTTCTCTTTATCCATTATCTTACATATGAAGTAGGTCGGCTTATCTACCTCTCCATGCAGCAGCCAATTGGTGTCGTAGTAGTTCGCATTAGCAGGCTTTTGCTTATTGATATAGAAAAGATGAGCATAACTTTTATATCCCAATACCTGTACATAAACATCTTTACCTCTAAAGCTTTTAAAATATTCAATTGCGGCTCGCTGCGAAAACGCTTCAATTTTGGGTGTAAAGTGTAATACTGTAACCTGTATAATAAACAGTTGAATAATGCACAGTAATAAAAACCCCTTTGCAAATTGCCTTCGCATTAAAATTATAGCTGTAATAATACCAATAAGATACCCTATCCCCCATAGCATTTCTACATAGCTCCAGGAAACCATTGCTTGAAAGTTGCCTACCGCAAACGGATCATTAATGTAAGGGATTATTAATTGCTTATTAATTCCCACAGCGGGTAAAAGAGCAATAGCAATTGCTACTAGCCCGCCAATAACCAGCAGCGCATATCTTATCCAGTTTTTCAGCTTAATATCGCCCTCGCTAAGTTTATAAACCTGTAAAGCACCCAGGTAAGTTAAAGGGAAATAGCAAAGCGAGGAATAATGAACTATTTTAGTTTTTACTATAGAGAAAAGGAGGAGTACAACCCAGAACATGATCCACATCCAGCTCGTAAAATCTCTCTGCAGTTCATTGTCTTTAGATCTGATATTGCGGTATTGAAAAAGGAATAAGGACGCAGGAAAACAGCCTAATAACAGTACTATAAAGTGATAAAAGAAGGGACCGCCATGGCCTGCGTCTTCGGTACGAAATAGCCTTACATGATATACTATAAAATCAACTACAAGGCCTGTACCGTTTTTAGCTATTTCAATACCAAACCATATACCGGTTGTAAGTATAGCTATAACAGCCATTATAAAAAGATACTTTATACTAATACCCCAGAAGCCTTTATTCCAAATTATATACACTCCTAATGCCAGTAATGCCACTAAAATAGCTACAGGCCCTTTTGTGAGCACTGCCAGTCCTAAAAATATACCTCCTAAAGCAGCATGCAGCAACTTCTTCTCCGCATGTCTCAATGTATAAACCTGGTAAAATGCCAGGAAAATAAATAAATTGAAGACAGGATCTATTATACCTGTTTTAAAATAAAAATGTGGTAGCCAGGTGGCTGCATACAACAAAACCCACCAGGTAGCCATACGCTCGTTAACTACTTTTTTACCAATATTGAATAATGCTAATAAAGTAATAACACCAGTTAAGGCGTTAGGAAAGCGGGCTGCATGTTCATTTACGCCAAAAATCTTCATTGATAGTACCTGCAACCATATAAATAGCGGAGGCTTTTCCCAAAAGGGTTGAAAATCTATCTGGACACGTAAATAGTCACCACTAACTATCATTTCACGTGCACACTCAGCAAAGTTTATTTCATCCCAATCGAACAAATGAACCTGCCCTAAAAAAGGGAAAAATAGAACAGCAGCTAGTAAAAGTATGCTTAGGTATCGCAATGATGTTGGCATGGTCAACCTTTTTGTTTAAAGAAAAAACCTTGGTATGTATTCAGTAAAAAGATAATAGACGCAGTAAAGATAGTACCTATAATACTGGCCACATAAACATCAACAAAAAAGTGCGCAGCCAGGTATAGCCTGGAATATCCCACTAAAAGCGCAAGAACAAAAAGCAATAACCCTATCCACTTATATTTTGGCCTTAAAAAAATAGCTAATAGCGTTAAAAAACAAAATGCAGCACAAGTATGGCCTGAAGGAAAACTATTGTTCATAAGTCTTGGCCATTCAGGTAAAATGTGTATCCAGTTGGCTCCATTAAAATAATTCAGCGGACGTGGTGCCTGGACACTGTGCTTTACAATCTGTATAATAAACGGGGGTATAACATTACTTAAAACAGCAGCAGAGAAATACCACCAGTTTCTGAAAGACCTGTAAAACAATAATAATAACAGCACAATACCACTTACAATACCTTCACCCAGCATGGTAATATAATACATCAATATATCAACCATGTGATGGTTGTTTGAATTGACAATGGTAAATAACAATTTCTTATCGAAACTGAACAGAGCAATAGCTCCTAATATTACCCAGATTATAAAAGGAATAAAAAAGTAAGGATTGTAAGATGTATATGGCTTTTGCAACTCAACTAGATTTAGGCTTTACAATAATTCTTTTCACTACACCCCATGCCCTTATATACCATTCTTTACTGAAAATCTGCGAGTCGTTACGCGCTTGATTAATTAATATAAACGCAATAGGAAGCAGCATTGCTGTCGCCATCCACATTCCCATCCAAGGTTTAAGCGAACCAGTTTTTGACAGCTTTTCACCTGTAATAGAAAATATATGGAAAATAACGAAAAAACCTACGGCAATAACGAGGGGCATACCCAGGCCTCCCTTACGGATAATAGCCCCTAATGGCGCGCCTATTAAAAATAAAAGCACACAAGCAAACGATAAAGTGAATTTACGGTGCCATTCAATATTGAATTTCAAGAAATTCTCCTCTTGTAGCTTGCTGTCCATAGCGTTAACATTCAAAAGCCCTTCCGCATTGCGAACCTGGGTTTGAGCAAGCTGTACTATTCTCGATCGCAAACTATCAGGCACTACTTCAGTAAACCTGTCCTTATAAGTATACCTGGAAGATATGGTGCTATCCTTCAATTTCGCTTGAAGCATCTTACGGTTTTCCCCATTGGCAACATAAGTAATATACGGCCCCACATATATATTCATATTGTTTTCCAGCCTTCTCTGATAACGCCCCATACTATCTATCCGCTCATTCAACTGACTGATATCCATCATTTGATAGGCATCCTTAAACAGGTCTTCGCTTGTTCTGTTAAGTTTAAATGAAGAAAGATCAAATACCTTATCCCAGCTCTTAAAATACATTCTTGTTTGCTCATGTGCATCAATACCCTTGTCATCACTTGCTTCCTCATATCGCCATCCGTCTTTCAACCTGAATATTAAGTATTGCTTATTGGCCGATGGAAACATCTCACCTTCTTTTGCAAAAACAACTTTATCGTTACCGCGACCTGAACTATGATCATAGATAATAATATTACGAATCCGGCGCCCGTCTTTATCTTTTTCACCTACTCGTATCAGGTAGTTTTCAATATCCTTATTAAACTGCCC